>JBPOIK010000101.1:0-39983 GCA_052034525.1 Planctomycetota bacterium | reverse complement strand
GATCAGCAACGAACTGTCGGCCATCCGCTCGCTGGCCGTCACCCGGAACGACCTGCTGCGATCGGTCGTGGAATACAATATTGCCATGGTGGAGCTGGAGCGCTCCAAGGGGACCTTGCTGGACTACTACAACGTGGTGATCCCCGTGCATGAACAGCCCATGACCGAAGCCGCGCCCTGAGGCGTCTGCCGGCCGCCGGACCACTCGGCGCAACGGTGCGCCGGATCGGAACGGAGGCCGCGCCAGTTGGACACAGAGAATCGGAATCGGGAACCGGCCGCCCTCGCCGGTTCCGCAAGGACGGGAATGCATCATGAGCACGAACACCTGGAAGACGGCAATCACGTATATCGCGCCGAATGAAGTGCGACTGCGCGGCTACCGGATCGACGAATTGATGGGACGGGTGGATTTCGGACAGGCCCTTTATCTGCTGCTGCGGGGCGAACTGCCGGACGAAAAGGTGGGCCGGCTGATGACTGCCATCCTCGTCTCGTCCATCGACCACGGTCCCACGCCGCCGTCGGTGGTGGGCGCGCGGAACGCGGCCTCCACGAGCGCCCCGCTGAACGCCTGCGTGGCGGCCGGCGTGCTGGCCATCAACCGCTCCCACGGCGGGGCCATCGAAGATTGCGCCCGCACCCTGCAGGACGTGCTGCGCGAAGCGGACCGGGCCCAAGCGTCTTTGGACCAGGCGGCCGCGACGGTCCTGGCGGAATACAAGAAACAGGGCATCCGCGTGGCCGGGTTCGGGCACCGCCTGCACACGGCCGATCCGCGAACGGCGCGGCTCTTCGCTCTGGCTCAGGAGGCGGGAGTGGCCGGTCGGCACGTGGAAGCGTGTCGGGCGGTCGAATCCGCGCTGGCGGCCCAGACGGGCAAGCGGCTGCCGATCAACGTGGACGGCGCGATCGGGGCCGTCCTGTGCGAGCTGGGGTTCGAGCCGGAGGTCATGAACGGGTTTTTCATACTGGCCCGGACGGCCGGTCTGATCGCCCATGCCCGCGAGGAGATGACCCGGGAGAAGGTGATGCGGCGGATTGATTTCGCCGCGGCGCAATACGACGGACCTTCTCCCCGCGACCTTTCGTAATGCGATCGCTTGTCAATCGGGTTTCTGGAACAGGATAAAACCATGCGTGACCGAATTGTCGAACTGCTCCCCGAGATCAAGGAAATTCACGATGCGTCGCTCCGTGACAAGGTCATCGCCGTCTGGAAGGATTCGCTGACCCGGGGCGGCTGGGAGCCGCAGGAGCTGGAGGCCATTCCCTTCACCCTGCTCGCCGGCAAGATCGATATGCGCTTCATCGAACACGTGCGTTCGTGCGCGCAGATGTGCCTGGCGGTGGAAGCCGTGCTCAATCGCATCTGGGGCAGCCGCGTGCCGATCGATCACGACACGCTGCTGGCCGGTGCCCTGCTGGCCGACGTGGGCAAGCCGCTGGAATACGCCAAGGAGGCCGGCCAGCCGGTGAAGGGGCATTTCGGCGACATGCTGCGCCACCCGTTCAGCGGCGTGGGCCTGTGCTTTCTGCACGGCATTCCCGCCGAGGTGATGCACATTGTGGCCACGCACTCGAAGGAGGGCGACCACGTGCAGCGAACCATCGAGTCGATCATCTTCCACCATACGGATTTCATCGACTTCGACATCGCCAAGGCGATCGGCAAGAAATGAAGCCCGGCCGCAACCGGGTTGCCGTGGAAACCGCGAGGCCGACGTGGCAGACCGACCGGATTGGGGTTTCCAGAACGTTCTGGACCTGCCGCCGCCGGATGCGCCGCTGGAGGCGTCCGGCCTGCCGGCCGGCGGCGGGGTGTACGCCCTGACCGATGAACACGGTCGCGTTCTGCTGACGCTGGGCACACAGAGCATCCGCCGCTCGGTCATGCACCGGCTTCAGCCACCGCCCGCCGAGGGCCCCACGCGGCGCGTGGATCTGCGGGCGATCGCACACCGACTTCACTGGGTTCCCACTTTTTCGGTGTTCGAGACCTACCTGATCTACCTGGCCGCCGCGAGACGGTTTGCGCCGGATCGCTACCGAAAGGATCTCGCGTTCGGACCGGTCTGGTTCGCCCGCATCGATCCGTCCGAGCGGTTTCCCCGTTGGGAAGCCGGCGTCCTGGCGTTTCGCGGCGGGGTGGACATCGGGCCGTTTGGGCAACGCGGTCCGTGTGCCGCTTTCATCGAGCTGCTGGAAGATTTGTTTGATCTGTGCCGCAAACACGAGATTCTCGTGAAAGCGCCTCACGGACAGGCCTGCGTATACCACGAGATGGGCCGCTGTCCGGCGCCCTGCGACGGGTCCATTCCGCTGGAAGGGTATCACCAGCAGATTCGCCGGTCCGTGGACTTCGCGGTCGGCGGTCACGAAGCCCATCTGCGGTGGCTGGAAGACCGCATGCGGGCGTACGCCGCCGCGCAGGCGTTCGAGCAAGCCGGCCGGTTGAAAGGGCTGTGGGAGCGGGCTTCGCGACTGTTGAAGCGAGACGGTCGACTGACCCTTACGCCGGACCGGTTCCGGTATCTGGTGGTGCAGCGCGGCGGCGGAACCGCGCGGGTCAAGCCGTTTTTCGTGAACGCCGGAGCCATTGAGACGGGCGAACCGGTCTTGCTGCGCAAGCTGGACGAGGCGGTTCCGACCTGGCTGGAGCGCCTGGCGCGATCGGGATCGGATACCATCGTCGATCCTGTGACGCGCAGCGAAGGGATCTGGCTCGTAAGTCATTTTCTGGGCAAGGCGGACAAAGCGCCGGGGCTGTTCCTGCCCGAGTCATCCTGTGGGGATGCGGCGGAGGTGGCCGGACGGATTCGCGACCGGTTGGGCCGGCGCGACCGATCGTCCGAGAATATGCGCGATGCCGCCGCGCCGGCCGAGGATGTTGAATCATAAGGGCGGCTTTCTACAATGAATGGAATGAGGGGTCCGGCCGTGCCGTGATCGGGTGCGTGGGGTAGCGGCGCGGCGGACGGGAAGCGCGTCGCGCCGGTTGCGTGCGGCGGTTCACTCGACCCGCGGCGTGACGCGCCGGCAGGAAGACGCGTTGTAACGGTGAGTGAGATTGCCGCTCCGGAGCATCCGGAGCGTTCGGGGGAAGCATCCGTATGACGCTTCGGCAAGAACAACGCACGGCTGCGCGGCCGAAGCTGCCGCCGCCGCTGGTCAAACGGTTTTTGGATTATCTTTTCGTCGAATGCGGCCTGTCCGGGGCCACGGTCACCGCGTACCGCGCGGATCTCACCGAGTTCTGGAACCATCTGACGTCACACGGCGTCCTTCCCGGCGAGCTGGGCCTCGAACACATCCAATCGTACCTGATGGCCTTGCACCATCGGGGCCTTTCGCTGGCGTCGGTGGCCCGGCAGCTTGCGTCGCTCAAGATGTTCCTGCGGCACCTTCTGGCCGAAGGCCGGATCCAGCGCGACCTGGCCAGCCTGCTGGAGACCCCGCGCAAGTGGCGGAACCTGCCCAAGACCCTGCGTTATGAACAGGTGGACGCGCTGCTGGCCGCCCCGGACCCCAGCGACGACCTGTGGCTGCGCGACCGGGCCATTCTGGAGACTCTGTACGCCACCGGCATGCGCGTCAGCGAACTGACCGGACTGACGGTCCAGCACGTCAACCTGGACGTGGGTTACCTTCGCTGCTTCGGCAAAGGAAGCAAAGAGCGCATCATCCCGATCGGGTCGTCCGCCCTGCAGGCCCTGCGCGAATACCTTACGCACCTGCGCCCGGGACTGCTGCGTGACGTGTCGCTGGATGCGGTGTTCCTGTCCCGTTCCGGCCGACCGCTGGACCGGACCAACGTCTGGCGGCTCATCCGCAAGTATGCCGAGCACGTCGGGCTCAAAGACGTCTCACCGCATACCATTCGCCATTGCTTCGCCACGCATCTGCTGGCCGGCGGGGCGGATCTGCGGGTCGTCCAGGAACTGCTGGGCCACTCCGATATTTCCACCACGCAGATTTACACCCATGTGGACTCCTCGCGACTCAAGCAGGTCCACCAGCAGTGTCACCCCCGCCAGTAGTCGCCGCGCGGCGCGGGTTCTGGCCAGACGGCCGCGATCGGAGACTCCGCCCGGCTACGACGGAACGCTCACTGGCTGAAGACGACGCCCGCAAACCGCGAGATCTGCCATCCGACACATGCCAGGACCGTCAGCCCCACGACCGCCGCGGATCGATTTGCCCTTGCGGACCACGCCAGGACGCCGGCCAGTCCGATGGCGAAGGCCGGCGTCGCCGACATCAGGTATCGGTTGCCGTAGCTTGTGAAATCCCACCACACGCACGAGACCGCGTAGTAGCTCAGGACGAACCCGACGGTCACCGCCGTCAGCATTCGCTCCCGACGCCACGGCAGGCCCAGAACGCCCGCCATGCCCAGCAGCGCCAGCGGTGCCGTTGGGCCGAGCCCTGTCCGCGGATGGACCAGTGGCCGCAGCAGATCGGGCGCGGTCCAGCCCAGCACTGCCGGCCGGCCATGCACCAGGACCGAGGCGTACGTGTTGACCACCGGCGACCCGAGGTGCCGGACATTCACCACGGCCTGCGGCGCGTAACAGAGCGCGGCCGTCGCAATCGCCGCCAGCACGCCCAGTCCGACTCGGCCCTTCCGTTCGGATCGCCGCCACCTCGCCCACAGCGTCGGCGTCAGAACAATGAGCGGCACAGACACCCATAGCGAGTCCTGCGGTCGTGTCACCACCATCATTCCCGCGAACAACCCCAGCGACGGGAACCACCACCACGACGGCCCATTCCGGCGAATCGTGTCCGTCGCCAGCATCATCAGGCCCACCCATCCCACGCTCGCCGCGTGCGAATGCGTGGACTCATAGCCGATGTAGAAGACTGCCGCGGTGCCGGCCCAGGTTGCCAGGGCGGCCAGGGCCGCGGCCCAGCCGGCGATACAGCGGGCGGCGACGGCGTAGGCGCCCAGCAACCCCAGCACGCCCAGCACCGTGTGCCCCATCGAGGTCACGAACTGGTAATACGCGCTAAACCCGTCGCGTGGCAGCGGCCTCAGTCCGACGGCGTTGTGCAGCGCCGTCAGTCCGTCGGCTGCGGCGATCAGCGGATAGGACACCATCGCCGTGCCCGTCTGGAAGTGGTTGCGCACGTACCCGTTCGCCGTGCGGTCGGCGATGTACAACGGCGCATTGGCGAACCCCGGCGCCATGCGCATGTCGTTTTCGTAGTCGCAGTCGCGATCGAAATACCACGAGCGGGCCTGCACGTAATAGAAATACTCGTCCGTCAGCCGGATGGTCCGGCCCACACGCACGAAGCTGAAGACCTGCACCAGCACCGGTCCCAGCACCAGTGCCAGCAGCGCCGCCCGGCGCAGCCGCCGCTGCCACCGGCTTTCCGAGCGAACGAACGGATTCTCCTTCGCATCGTGGCGCACGACTGTCTCTGCTCCCGCTCCGCCACCCCCCGGACCGCCCGGCGGGACCGCGGGGCGTGTTCGGTATGGGCACAGAGTGCCCGCACCGTTATCGGCACCCCGCCGGCGCGGGTCCAATAAGCGGTCGAATGCGCGCAACGCTTCGTCCCGGCTTCTTCAGCCGCCCTGTTCCGGTGCCGATAAGTCGGGTGCCGCGCAGGTCCGGAAACCCGCTACCGCGGCCGGAAGTCTTATGAAGCTGATCATCCAGATCCCGTGCTACAACGAGGAAGCGGTGCTGTCGCAGACACTGGCCGACCTGCCGCGCCGCCTTCCCGGCTTTGATACCGTCGCGTTTCTCGTCGTCGACGACGGCAGTACCGATCGCACCGTCGAGGTGGCGCGGGAATGCGGGGTCGAGCATATCGTCCGTCTCAACGGGAATCAGGGTCTCGCCCGGGCGTTCATGGCCGGGCTGACGGCCGCCATCCAGCACGGGGCCGACGTCATCGTCAACACCGACGCGGACAACCAGTACGAGGCGGCGGACATTCCCCGCCTGATCGCGCCGATCCTCGAGAACCGGGCCGATATTGTCGTCGGCGCCCGCCCGATCGACGACATCCGCCACTTCTCTGGCGTCAAGCGTTGCCTTCAGCGGCTCGGCAGCCACGTCACGCGCACGCTCAGCCAGACCGACGTGCGCGACGCGCCCAGCGGCTTTCGGGCCATGACGCGCGATGCCGCCCTGCGGTTGAACGTCTTTAACGGTTTTACCTATACGCTCGAAACGCTCATTCAGGCCGGCCGCAGCAATCTGCGCGTCGCGAACGTGCCGATCCGCGTGAACGCGCCCACCCGGCCCAGCCGCCTGATGCGCAGCATGGTGCAGTACGTCTGGCGCAGCGTTTGAACCATGGGCAGCGCATACCTCGTGTACCGGCCCACCCAGGTCTTTCGACTCCTCGCCGCCGCTCTGTTGGGGCCCGCCCTGGTCCTCGCCGTCCGGTACCTCTACATCGCCGCGTTCCTCGGAGACGGACGCGGTCACCTTCACTCCGTCGTCGCCTCCGGCGTGCTGGCCACCTGCGGTGTGCTGCTGATGGCTGCCGGTTTCCTCGCCCACCTGCTGGCCATCAACCGCCGGCTGCTCGAGGAAATCCGCTACATCGAACGATCACGGCAATACGCCGCCGGTCGCTCGTGCGACCGGCCGCCGGCCGAGTCTGAGACTCTGCCCACCCACACGGACATTCTGACCGTCGAGACCTACCACGGCTCTCGGCGGCTGTCGGCGACCCACGCATGACATCCGTCTGCCCCAACCCGGTACCGCTCACGCCGTCGCCGACCGCCGACGCGCTGGATCTCCCGAACGGGTTTGTGGCCGGCAACTATTTTGACAAGTACCGATCCACCCGACGCATTCATCGCATTCTCATGGACGGGTTCATCCGGACCGCCCGCGCGTTCATGCAGGCCGCGCAGCCCCGCCGCGTGCTCGAGGTGGGATGCGGCTCGGGCGATCTGGCCGACCGGCTGCTCGATCCGGCGGTCTGGCCCGCCGCGCGGGTGCCGGAATACTGCGGCACCGATATCTGTCCGGATCAGATCGCGCTGGCGTGCGCCCGCTATCCGGGTCGGGCCTTTCACACGTGCAGCGTGTACCGATTGCCTTATCCCGACGCCTCGGTCGATCTCGTTGTCGCGTGTGAGGTGCTCGAACACCTGGCCGACCCCGCCCGCGCCCTTGAGGAGATCGCCCGCGTCACCCGCGGATACGTCCTCATCAGCGTGCCGCGAGAACCGCTCTGGCGGGGCCTCAACCTTTGCCGGGGCGCCTACTGGCGGCACCTCGGCAACACGCCCGGCCACGTGCAGCATTTTTCCGTTCGGTCGCTGCGACGGCTTGTCGAGCGCCAATTCAGCATCGAGGCCGAGCGACGACCGATTCCCTGGATCATGTGTCTGGCGCGGCGGCCGGAGTCGTTCGCCGGCTTCCGCACGGAGGTCTAGGTCCGAGCTATGCCCAATCAGGCTTCCGGAATCCTGTCCCCCGTCCTGCGCGGGTGCCGGTTGCGCGCCGTCCGGCCGTTCATCGATGGTGGCCGCGTGCTCGACATGGGGTGCGGAACCGGCTCGCTGGCCGGCGTCGTGGCCCCGCAGCGGTATCTCGGCGTGGATATCGACGCGGAATCCGTTCGTCTGGCTCGCCGCCGCCATCCCGAGCACACGTTTCTGACGCTGGACGAGTTCCACGACGGCCGGACGCTGCCGGGTTTCGATCTCATCGTAGCCCTGGCCGTCATTGAGCACGTGCCGGAACCCGGCCCCTGGCTGGCCCGCCTGGCCGCCCACCTGAATCCCGGTGGCCGGATCGTGCTGACCACTCCCCATCCCGCGTGGCGGCGTGTTCACGAT
Organism: Planctomycetota bacterium; assembly: GCA_052034525.1. Taxonomy (GTDB): domain Bacteria; phylum Planctomycetota; class Phycisphaerae; order UBA1845; family UBA1845; genus JAFGJQ01. Next base: position 32,161 of record JBPOIK010000101.1, on the reverse strand, counting down.
CTGGGCGCCGCCGCCGGCCTGTTCAGTCGCGAGGCCGCCGAGGAGCACCAGACGCTGCTGGACCAGCCGACTGTCGGCGGACTGGCCGTTCGGGCCGGGCTCGAGATGGTTCACTCGCGCCGATTTCTGCTCGGCGCGAACCAACTGTTTGTTCTTTGCCCGGGGCGGTCGGACTCCGCTTTTGGCGGTGTCGCACACACGCCGCCGCGGGTAGCGGCCGCGTTCGGGCGATTCGGAATGCTCGCGGCCATCAGCGCCGCCCTCAGTTTCGGGCTGACCATCGGGCTGCACGAACTGGCCGGCGTGCGGGCACACGCGGCCTACGCCGTCGCTCTGCTGGTCGCGTTTGTCGTGAACTTCCTGGCCATGCGGCACGCGGTTTTCCGCGCACAGGCCGGCCCCGCGCGCTGCCAGCTCGCTCTGCACGCTCTGACGGCGATCGCCTTCCGCGTCGGCGAGTACGCGGCGTTTCTGCTGCTTCACTGGTGCCTCGGCCTGCACTACGTTCTCGCGATGGTGGCCATCCAGGGCCTGAGCTTCCTCGGGAAGTTCTTCGTCTACCGAAACGTCGTGTTCCGCCTGCCCTCGCACGACCGAGCCGCGCCGGCGGCCCCCGCCTGAACCGCCCGCCGGCGCTGCGACGCCGTATTCTGTTTCCGGAATCGGACGACGGCGGACGCCGTGTCGGGAGCCCCTATCCATCGCACGGTGATGGAGTCACGGATTGGCGGCGGCGGTCTCCACGCGTGGTGCGTCGGCGGGGTTGCCCGAGCGGAAGGCGTAATCCGCGTTGACGAAGAGCTGGTCCAGTGCGGCCGCCACGGAGTTCGGAAAATCCGCGAACCACTCGGACCCCAGCGACAGTCCTCCGGCGGCGTTGTTGAAGCGCTGGACGGAGCCGTCGCGATACAGCACCTGCGCGCGGCGGGCCTTGTGGTTCGCGCGCCGCAATCCGTACTGCACGGGCCCGAACGTGTTGCGGTCCAGCGCGATCGTCTCCACCGGAACGCGCCGGCCGTCCACCACGTTCACGCCGAGCTGGTTCAGCCGGCCCGACGCGGCGGACTCCGGCAGCATGTCCAGATGTCGATAGAGGTACGAACTGTAGGCGTCGAGTTCCGTGTTGATGCGCGGGAGCTCTTTCACCTGGTCCGGCGAATCGTCGCCGGGGCAGAAGAAGATCTGCGGCGCGGGCGCAACGGTCCGCAGCAGCAGCCCCAGCCCCGTGTGCTGCCGCGGATGGCTGGAGGGGACCGCCTCGCCGATCCAGATCTGGTTCGTCCCGAAGGGCGCGGCGGCGAAATCGAACGGATGGTCGGCATCCGGGCCGCGCGGGAGGAAGTCGTCGTGGTCCGCCGCGTACAGGCAGACGCCCGCGCCCAGTTGGCGCAGATTGCTCGCGCAGACGGCGTACTTCGCGGCGTCCTGCGCCCGCTGCAGCGACCCTGCCAGTATGCCCAGCAGCAGCGCGATGATCGACGCCACAATCAGAAGCTCGATCAGGGAGAACGCCGCGGCTGCCGTCCGACTCCGTTCTCGCATCGCGATGGCTCCGTCGCGGCGCCGGCGCCGACCCGCCTCGCACGCCGGCGTGGCTGCGGCCGGGCGCCGGCGTGCGATCGGAAAAACCCTACCGGTCGGCGACCAGCAGTGTCATGAGTTCGGCGGAGTCCTTCAGGCTGTCGAGGTCCATGACCATATCGCGGATCCGGCGACAGCGTGCATCGGAGAACCTGCCGGCCGCCAGGGCGTTGAACTTCACCTCGATGTCTTCCATGGAGCCCGGGTCGCGGTAGTCGCCCTTGGGCACGTCCACCCGCTCGCTGAATGACTGCCCGTTCCGGAGCGTGATGGTCACGCGCGAAGGCTGTTTGGCCGGGAACAGCGATTCAAACTCGGGGTTCGCCACCGCCTTGACCGCGTCCATCAGCGGATGCAGGGACGGATCCTGGATGCGGACGTTTTCGAACTGCCGCGGCGTGACCTGCCGGTCCGCCACCGCCACCGCCAGGCAGTAGGGCAGGCTGTGATCGGCCGTCTCCTTCGATTGTGGCCGGTACTTGGCGGGGTCTGACAGGATGTCCGCCGCCCGAGCGATGGTCTCCACCCGGATTTCCGTCACGTCGGCGGGCTTGATGTCATGTTCGTGCACCAGCTTCAGCGTGGCCGTCGTCGGCGAATGGGAAAGGGCCTCGATGGGATAGAACTTCATGCCGCACTCGACGATTTTGTAGCCCCGCCCGAGGCCATCCGTCAGCCGGTTCAGGTGCCACTTCGGTCCGAAGCAATGGGTCAGGCCCTCCTTGCCGTCCACGACATGCTCCGGTCCGGAATAGCCTTTCTCCGCCAGAAGAGCGGCCTGCACGCCGGCCTGGGTGGCCAGGGGGTCCACCGTGTTCTTCATCATGGTCAGCTTGCCGGCGGTCACGGCCCCCAGCGTGCACGAGTGAGACGCGCTGATGCCGATGGCGTGCTGCATTCGGGCGGCGTCCAGCTTCAACATGCGGGCCGCAACCATGGGCGAGACGAACGCGGTGAGCGTGGCATGGTGCCAGCCCTTCTCGCGTATGCCCGGCTCGCCCGCCTCGCAATAGCGCATCTCCATCTCGTAGGCCAGCACGATGCCGACGATCAGCTCCTTGCCGGACAGGCCCTTCCACTCCGCGATGCTGGTGGCCGCGGGAATGATGTCCGACGGATGGCACGGATCGGCCTTCCAGTAAATGTCGTTGTAATCCATGGCCCGGATGGCCAGTGCGTTGAACCAGGCCGCATTCACCACCGACGTGCGGTGCCCGCTGCCGATACAGGTGCAGTGATCGGCCCCGCCCATCTCCATCAGATGGTGCAACAGCAATTCGCAGTCGTCCTGCCGGTATCCGCCCAGGGCGCAGCCGATGGAGTCGTACAGAAACCGTTTGGCCGCATCGATCGCCGGCGCGTCCAGGTCCTCAAATCGCAGCCCGCTGGCCCAGTCCGAAAGGGTACGCGTGATGGTCATGATGCTCCTCTTTCGCTCACCGATTCATCATCCGGCCACCCCGGTTGCCCCGGGCACGGTCGGGTGGCAAAGGGTCCCGCGGCAACCCGCTGCGGCCGGCCGCACCGGGCGGTATTCTGTCAGGGTTCGTGCGGGAATTCAACGATGCCACGGCGCCGCCTCGGCGAGGCGGACATTTTGAAGCATCATCGAATCCGCCGATCACACCCTGTGCCGAGTGGTGTCAACACCAAAACCGCTTCCGAGGGGTCTTGGTCGGACGTTTCGACTGCCGTTCCGTCACGCGTGGTGGTGCGCGGTGTTCCTTCCCGCCGCCGTTGCGGTTCGAGTTGTTCCTCCTGGCACTTCGCCTTCGGACGGGCGGATTTGTTTTCCCCAACGCCCCATAACCATTTCACGGCGAATGACGGCCAGGCGCCCCAGCCCGCCTCACTCCGCGGCACGCGCCCCGGAACATACTGCAATAGGGTTGCGGAGCGGTCGATAGAATCCCCATGCGGCTGCGCTGAAGGGGCCATCGCCCCACGCGGCTGTCGTGGAGCCCAGACCGATGAACACTCGGAACGGACTCTCTGTTCCCGCCCGAATCGCGCTGGCAGCCTTTCTGACTGCATCCGTGTGCGGTCTGGCGGCCCTTCTGCTGTACCAGATCGATCACGAGGCCTGGCAGACCCGCCAGTATATCGAGCAGATCGCCGGTTGGGCGCAGATCGGCGCCGGGCAGGTGGCCGACGCGGGTGACACGCCCGTCCATGCGAGTCCAGCGGAGCCGGCGGACTCCGCGGTTCTGTCCCGCGCGGCGGAGCCGTTTCGAGGCTGGTCCCGGGCGATGCTCCAGAACCCGCAGGTGGTGGCGACCCTCCTGATGGATCGTGCGGGCCGGACCGTCGCGCAGGCCCCGCATGGCGTGGGCGTCGGGGGACGGAACGAGCCGGTGGAGACGGGCGCCTCTGCCGTTCGGCGGACGCTGCGCGTCGGTGGCGTCGATCGTGACGTGTACGTGATTTCCGCGCCGGTCCGTCGGGGACCTCAGGATGCGGCCATCGGCCACGTCGTGGTGTTGGCGATGGCGGACGCCGGCCCGGGGAACCTCGCCGGAATCGCACGTTTCGGCCTTGTGATCGGAGCGGCGGCGGGAATCACGGCGCTGGCAATTCTGGGCTGGGCCCGTCGCTCCCTGGGCCGGCCGCTCGGTCTGCTGATTCGGCGGGCCGCGACCTTGGATGCCGACGGCGTGCGGGTTTCGACGACCCCACGCGGCGATGAACTGGGCGAGCTCGAACGGGTGATTCTGGACATCGTGGATCGATGCCGGCGGGCGGAGGCACGGGCCGAAGCGCTGGAAAGCACCATGCAGACCCGGGTGGCCGACCGAACCCGCCGCATCGTGGCGATGCTGAACCAGGCCCGCAAAGAGACCTGGGTGGAGTCGCTGACGCGTCTGTACAACCGGCGGTTTCTCGACGACCAGTTGGAGAACCTGTTCCAGGAGCAAGTGGCCGCGGGGGAAGACCTGGCCGTCATTGCGCTGGACATCGATCACTTCAAGCAGGTCAACGACACCCTGGGGCACGCGGCCGGCGATGAGCTTCTGATCTTCGTGGGCGAGCTGCTGCGGGCCACTCTGCGCAGCACCGACATCGGCGTCCGTCTGGGCGGCGACGAGTTCGTCGTATTGCTGTTGGGCGCGTCGGCGACCGAGGCCGCGACACTGGCCGAACGGCTGGTCCGCCTGTTCGGCCAGCGGGCCGCGCTGCTGAACGTGGGGGCGCCCGTGAGCATGAGCGGCGGCGTGGCTTCCATGCGGGCCGGCCGCTACCAGACCGGCCGGGAGTTGCTCCAAGCAGCGGACGCCGCGCTGTACCGCGCCAAGCGCGGCGGAAAAGACGCCGTCGAAACCGCCCCCGTCCCCGCCTCCCTCTGATCCGTTCCCCGTTGCGACCCTCGCCCATACCAAGTACGCTTCCGCCTCGGGTGTTCCCGTTGCGCCCAGGGGTTTTCCCCGTTCGGAGCCGTGTCGTGTTCTTCAGCCGCAAGCAGAAGGCCGTTGAGACCCTGATCGCTCGATACCTGGACTGCGTGGAGGAATGCCTGGCCTGCCTGGCGGCGTGCCTGGATTCCGCGCTGTCTGGGGCGCCCTACGAGCAGATCCTCGAACAGGCTCAGGCCACGCACCGGGCGGAGTCTCGGGCGGATGATACGCGACGGGAGGCCGCCATCCTGCTTTACGGCAAGGCCCTGTTTCCGGAGTCACGCAGCGACCTGCTGCGCATACTCGAAGGCGTGGACCGCGTGGCCAACGCGGCCGATTCCGTCGCCCGCCGCATCCGCTTCGAGCGAACGGCCATCCCCGCGGATCTCCGGGCCGACTATCGCGAGCTTCTTCTTCGCGTGCAGCCCTGTGCGGAGGAAATGATCAAAGCTGTCCGCATGCTTTTCAGTGACTATAACGCCGCCGTGCATGTTTCTGATCGCGTGGGAGACCTGGAAAGCCGCGCGGACCTGGCCGAGTTCCGCATCATCGAACGCGTCTTCGCCTCCGACCTCGACACCGGCCACAAAATCCTCCTGCGGGACCTGGCCGTCAAAATCGGCGATATTGCCGACCGGGCCGAAAGCGCCGCGGATCACGTCCGGATCACGGCCATCAAGAGGACGGTGTGAGATGCTGGCTCTGGGCGGCGCGGCATTCCTCGGCTGGGCCATGGGGGCCAACGGCGCGGCCAACGTGTTCGGGACCGCGGTGGCCGCACGCATCGTCCGGACCTCGACGGCCGCCGTCCTCTGTGGAGCGTGTGTGTTCCTGGGGGCGTGGCTGGAGGGCCGGACGGGCATCCGGACGCTGGGCGCTCTGACATCGCACGACCTGCGGACCGCGGTGGTGGTGACCCTTTCTTCCGCGATCGTGGTGACGTTCATGACGTGGCAGGGCGTTCCCACATCCGCGTCACATACCGTGGTCGCGGCGATCATCGGCGTCGGCCTGACGGTAAACGCGCCGAACTGGTCCGGACTGCCCAAGATCATCCTGTGCTGGGTGGCCACGCCCGTCGCGGCGATCGTCTTCGCCTGTATTCTCTACCTTCTGGGCAGTCAGATCCTCAAATACTGCCGGATGTCCATGCTGACCCGGGACAACGTGCTGTGGGGACTGCTCGTGCTGGTGGGCGCGTACGGGTCGTATACCCTCGGCGCCAACAATGTGGCCAACGCCACCGGCGTCTACGCCGGCACGGGGATCCTGCGCGATCCGAGCCTGCTGGCTCTGCTGGGCGGCATCTTCATGGGCCTGGGCGCCATCACGTTCAACCGGCGCGTCATGATGACCGTGGGCGCCCGCCTGGTGCGGATGGACGCGTACGCGGCGCTGATCGCAACGTCCGCCCAATCGTTCACCCTTCACCTGTTCGCGTGGATCGGCGTGCCCGTGTCGGGGTCTCAGGCGATCATCGGCGCCGTCGTCGGTGTCGGTCTGATGCGGGGCACCCGGGCCGTCCACGCGACCGAACTCAAGCGGATCAGCGTGAACTGGCTTCTGGCGCCCATCTTCACCGCCGTTCTGGCGGCCCTTCTCTACCGCTTTCCGCTGTAGGCCGATCCGGAGGATGACGCTGCCTGACCCTTGTTACAATGCGGTTACGGCACGCTCGCCCCGGGGATGGTACGATGAAGAAGAATGCCGGGGGCGACTCCCGGAGCAAGCGCCGTTCAGCCTGCCGTTGAGGATCCCGTCCGATCGCTCACCGGCGAGGGCCGATCATGAGAAAACGCCGCGTGGTCATCATTGAGGATGAAGAGTTGATCCGTCGCGGAATCGCCGACGCGCTGACGGCCGCCGGCTACCAGGCCATCGAGGCGGCCGACGGCCCCGCCGGCCTGCTGGAAGCCCGCCGCCTGGGCGTGGACCTGGTGCTGCTGGACCTGCTTCTGCCCCGCCTGGACGGACTGGACGTGCTGACCCAGCTCCGCCAGACGCACACGCACCTGCCCGTAATCATCCTTACTGCGCGAGGGGCCGAGGAAGACCGGGTCCGCGGCCTGCGCCGAGGCGCGGACGACTACGTCGTCAAGCCGTTCTCCGCCCGGGAACTGCTCGCCCGCGTGGAGGCCGTTCTTCGACGCAGCGGCGGACGGCCCCCGGCCATCCGGGGATTGGCCGGTCCGGGCGCCGCGGTGGATTTTCAGAGGAGGGAAATCGTCTTTGTGGACGGTCGTCGCGCGGCCCTGACCGAAATGGAATCCGGCGTGCTGCTGCTCCTGGCGGCCAATCCCGGTCGGACCATCTCACGCGAAGAGCTGCTCACTCACGTCTGGGGCATCAGTGCCGAGTCGCTGGAGACCCGGGCGATCGACATGCACATCACGCGGCTGCGGGCCAAGCTCGCCGGAGAGGATCGTCGGACCGGCGGCGAGTGGGTGGTGACGGTTCGTGGCCAGGGCTATATGCTGGGGCCGCACGTGCGGGCGGAGGCCGAACCCGCCGAAAGCGGAAGCTGATTCCATGTCCACAGCCTCCCGAAGCGCGAAACTCGCAACGCTGTGCTTCGGCCTGATAGCCGTGCTGGTGCTCGGCGGTCTGACCTGGGCCAGCCTGGTCTCGCTGCGCCTGCGGAACGCCCGGACGCAGGCCGATCTGCGGGAGGAGCACCAGCGGCAATTGCGGCTCGCCCTCTGGCGCATCGATCCGCTCGTGATGAACGTGTTTGCCAAGGAGGCGTCGCGCCCGTACTGGGAGTACGCCAGCTATTATCTGGCGCCCAAAGCCCTGCTCAGCACCGGCGAAGACCTGACCGGCCGGGTCATGGAGCCCTCGCCCCTGCTGGATCGTCGGAACGTCGAGCAGTGGATTCTCCTGCACTTCCACCTTTCGCCGCGCACCGGCTGGAGCTCGCCGCAGATTCCGATCGGCGATGTGGAAGCACCCTGGGACCGGCCGGCCGACAGCGACGATTCCGTCGCGCGGGAGGCTCTGCTGGCATCGCTGGCCCGGTCGTACGGCTACGCGGATTTCGCCGAAAACGTGGCGCAGGGGCGGGCCCTGGCGCAGGCGTCTTGCCTCTGGAGCATTGGAGAGGGTCAGGCCAGTGTCGTCGAGGATCGACCGGCCGGAACGACGGCCGCTCCACCGCGGAGCGACGCCCAATCGCTTCAAACCAATGCCCGAAGCCGGCAACCGCGGACGCCACAGCCGCGCGGGGAGCCGCGGAGTCGAGCCGCATGGAACGTGGCAATCCAGGAGGCCTTGCACCCGCCGGAGGTCTGTGATCCGTTGTACGTGGCCCTGAGCAACCTGGACAATGGCGTACTCCTCAACGATCCGACGTGGCAGCTCTCCGCGATGGGATGCGTGTCCGTGACGGTCAGCCCCATGACCCCTCTCTGGCTGACTCCCCTGAACGCCGATGCCCCCACGCTGGCCATGGTCCGCACCGTCGAGGCCGAGGGCTATACCGTATACCAGGGGTTCCTGGTGGACTGGTCCGCGCTGTCCGCCCGGTTGCTGGAGGAGATCCACGATCTGTTTCCTTCCGCGCGACTGGAGATCGTCGAGCCCGGCAGCCCGTGCGACCCGGAGGTGACGCTGGCGTCCATTCCGGTACGGCTGGCGACCGCGCCGGTTGCCCTGACGGGCCGTTCCGCCTGGCAGGGATTGGACAATACGCTTCTGTTCGCCTGGGGCGCGGCCCTGCTGGCTCTGGCGGCGGTGGGCCTCGGCATCCGCAGCCTGCTGGTCATGAGCGAACGACGCTCGCAGTTTGCGTACGCCGTCACCCACGAGTTGCGCACGCCGCTCACCACGCTCTGCCTCTACACGGATATGCTTTCGGAGGGCCTGGTGCCGCCGGACCGGCGCGACAGCTACATCGAGGCCCTGCGAAGCGAGTCCCAGCGGCTGTCCGAACTGGTTTCCGGCATTCTCGAATACTCGCGCGTGGAAAACCGGACCCTGCGCCTCAACACGCGTGACATGCGAGTCGACGAACTGATCCACGACGTGACGCGGCAATGCGAGGAGCGCTGCCGGCGAGCCGGCCTCACACTGCAAACCGATCTCAACGGCCTGGGCGAGCGCACCGTGCGGACCGATGCGCAGCTCGTCACACAGATCCTGGGCAACCTCATTGACAACGCCTGCAAATACGCCGCCGGCGGACGCCCTCCCCGCGTCGTGCTTCGCGCGGCCGCCGACCGCCATATGCTCCGCCTGGACGTGGAGGACAACGGCCCCGGCATCCGCCGCCGCGACCGGCGGGTGATCTTTCGACCATTCCGCCGCGGGCGATCCGATGTCGCCGCCCAACCGGGAGGCATCGGCCTGGGCCTGGCGCTGGCCCGAAGCTGGGCCCGACTGCTCGGCGGCCGGCTGAAGCTGCGACCTCCCACGGCATCTACGGGCGCCTGCTTCTCTCTGACGCTGCCGGCGCCGGCAGACCCGCCGGAGCGCGCAGCCAGCGCCGCCCGATGAAGACGGGCGCAGACCGCCGGACCCACACCCGGCTCGCGCCGCGTGCTTTGTTCTTTTTGAGTGGGCGAAAACCCGGAAGAAAAAAAACGCGAAGGTCAACTGATCAGCCAGCGATTGACCACTTCCGCGATCGCGGTGCTGTGCTGCGACATCATCCAGAGGGGAACCATCATCAGACCGACGCCCAACAGCAGCAGGCACGAGCCGGTCGCCGAGGGCAACAACTGCTGCGTGGCCAGCAGGGCGGCAAACCGCTGACGCAGGGTGGCCGCCACCCGCCGACCCTCGTCGTCCGTCGCCCGCACATGCACGGTCACGTTACGGAGCAAAGGCAACGCGGAGAGTCGCAGAGTCAGGCTGCCGTCATCCAGCCGCAACGTGCGGTCGTCCCACGAGCAGGCCAGGCCCATCCCGCTCGCCGCCCGGGTCAGAAGGCGGATCGCACGCCGATCGGAGATGTTGTAGATCACCCAACCGTCGCTCATGCGGCCCAGAAAGATGTGGAACGTCGGCGGCAACAGAGCCAGCCCGATCAGAACCACCCACCACAACCCGCCCTGCACCAGACCGGGCACCGGCCAGTACAGCAACGGGCAGAAGACAAAAGTCAGAGCGAGGAAATCCGTCCGGGCGTCCACTATTTTCGGACTGGACTGGCTGTTCAGCAGACCCAGGGTGAGGAAATACGCCGCCACCGGGCCGACGTGGAGCAGCACTTTGAGCACCAGAATAACCTGTCCGGCCGGATCCATCCGTTCTGCGTCTCCTGGGGTCCCTCCACGACGCCCACCCCCTGCCGGGTCTTATCCCCCGCCGGGTCGGTTCGGATCGCTGGGCGCATTGACATGGGACGCCCGGGGGGCCACCTTTCGATACCCCAGATAGTGTACGATCTCAAAGACTTCCGACCAAGAGGGGAACGGACGTTCGTTGACCCGCTTGTACTCGTCGATGGCCATCAGAAATTCGAGCAAATCGCCCGAAATTTCGCCTTCTTCGGCCTCCCGACGCAGATCGCCACGACGGCGCCCGGGACCGCGGCGCCGGTCCAGCCCGCTACGACGCTCCACTCCCGATCGTCGTTCGGTGCCGCGGCGACGCTCCACCGGCGGGCGCGCGGGGTCCACACCGGGCCCGTGCCCGTCCTCCGCACTGGTCGGTCGCGAATCCATGATGCTGTTATCGGACAACCGGGGGGGATAGTTTGAGTCCGGCAGCGGACTGGAACACGCCTGGGTAATGGCCCGCCGGCTCGGACGGATTACTCCTCTTCGAAGTCTTCCTCGTCCTCGTCGTCGTCGAAGTCGTCGAAATCGTCGTCGAAGTCCTCGTCGTCGAGGTCGTCGTCGTCGTCGTCGAGGTCGTCGTCGAAGTCCTCGTCGTCATCATCGTTGCTGTAGCGCAACCCCGCCGCCCCGTGTTGTTCGGCTTCGGCAATCAGCTCCGATGCCCGATCGTGCAGACTGTCCGGCACGAGTACGGGAATGGATCGGGCGAACGTGCTGTAGATCTTGTCGAGCCCGCGTTCGCTCTCGAGAACCACGGGAATGTTGTGGCTCTCCAGCATCGCCTTGCACGAGCGCGCCTGCTGCATCCCAGCCGCAAACAGCACCGGAACGAACTCACTGTGAAGCGTCTCAACTCCCGGAACAGGTTGTCCGAACTCCTGATGTACCATAGCTTCTCGCTCGCTTCGAAAACGCCGAATTCGCATCACCGACAATCCGCCTCGCATGCCCGGCGGGCGAATCGCGCCAGCAGTCTAGTAGGACGCGCCCCTTCGTCAAGCCGGTTTCCCGGGGATTTGTCACATCGGCCAAAACGGGTCCGCAACCCAAAAATGCGCTGCCAGAACCACGTTTTTCCACCCCGGTCGGCGGCGGGCTCCCGACCCCCCGGATGGCGGCCGGACGACCCGCTCGCGGGCCGGGTTGGCATCGCGGATGCCAACCGGATCGCTCCGCGGTAGAATAGGTTCCGGCGGTTGCCTGGAAAACCATCAACACTCGGTCTGAGGCACCTCATGGACCAGAAACCACCAGGACAAGAAACGCACGAGGTCCCCCGGCTCGCGCCTTACCAGACCGCCTCCGCGAACTCGGACCCCGACCTCTGGGTCGGGCGGCCCCACTGGCTCCACCATGCCGGCGGAATCGGACTCTGGTTCGTCGCTGCCGTTGGATATGTCTTCCTTATCACCCGGATCGATGCGCTCGCGGGTGCCGCCGCGTGGTACATCGCGGGAATCCCCGTTCTCCTGTCCGCGTTGATCCTGGGCGGACGCCTGCTCCTGGAAATCTACGGTGCGCGCTACCGAGTCACTCAGGAAAGACTCTTCCTCAACCAGGGCATCCTCCGACTCACCATAGACCAGACCGAACTGATTCGTGTGGATGATGTGCGCGTGTACAAGACCGTGGTGGATCGGCTCTTCGGGCTCGGGTCCGTCGAAGTGCTCTCGACCGACGCTTCCCATCCCTCCGCGATTCTCCGTGGCGTGCGCGAACCCGATCACGTGGCCGAGATCATTCGTTCCCGCATGCGCGCGCTCCGCGGCAGATCCCTGTTCGTGGAGCATCTCTGACCGCCGCAGCGCGGCATTGCCCGAATCTCCAGGAGGCGTCCGACGCCCTTAAACCCGGCGGAAAAAAAGAAAACACCGGGCTGTCTTTGGGGGACAGCACCGGTGCTTTCCGGAGGGGAAAAGCGTTATGGTTCACGCCCGAGGGCGAACGTCCGCATAATCCGTTCCATCTGCACCATAGGCGCGCCCCTAGCCGAAGGCAAATGCCGAACCTGTGCGGCCCAGCATGAGAACGATCAGCAGTCCACAGGAACACGACTGTAACCAATTGTTAAACAATTAGTTACGCCGATTCGTTGCGTTTTGCGACAATCTGGGTCGAGTACAAAAAACAGGCAAAATATATGGATTTTATCGGCCTGCTACTCCGCCTCTTTCTTCTTCTGGGAGGCCGCGACGACCTGCTGCTGCACGTTCGAGGGAACCTGCTCGTAGTGCGACAGCTCCATCGAGAAACTCCCCTGACCGCCCGTAATGCTTGAGAGTCGAGAGTTGTAGTCCGACACCTCGGCCAGCGGCACTTTGGCCTTGACCACGGCCAGATCCCCCGGAAGCGAGTCCTGACCCTCCGGGCGGCCGCGGCGCGACGCGATATCGCCCAGGATGTCGCCGACAAACTCAGAAGGGACCGTCACCTCGACAAATACGATCGGCTCCAACAGGACGGGCTTGGCTTTCATGAAAGCCTCCTTGAAGGCGCCGCGGCCGGCGATCTGGAAAGCGATGTCCTTGCTGTCCACCGGGTGCGTTTTGCCGTCGATCAGTTCCACCTTCACGTCCACCACCGGATAGCCGGCCAGCACGCCCTCCTCCAGTTGCTGGCGAATCCCCTTGTCCACGCTCGGGCGGAACGACAGGTCGATGGCCCCACCGAAAATCTTGTCCACGAACTCGTAACCTGCGCCCCGCTCGTTGGGCAGCAGGTTAATGATCACCCGGCCGAACTGCCCGGCCCCGCCGGTCTGTTTCTTGTGGGTGTACTCCACGTTCATGGCCGAGCCCATGATTGTCTCACGGTAGGGGATTTTCTGTGGATGCACATCTACGTGGAGCTTGAATTGCCGAGCCATCCGGTTCAGGAGCGTCTGCAAGTGCAGGTCGCCCACGCCCTGGATCACCAGTTCGTGGGTCTGGGCGATGCGTTCGATCCGGAAGCACGGATCCTCCTCTGTGAACCGCCGCAGCGCGCCAGACACTTTGTCCTCGTCGCCGCGACTCTGCGGCGTGATAGCCTTCGAACACATCGGCGACGGCAGGGGCGGCATGGCAACCACGCCCCCCGGCCCCGTGAACAGGGTGTCTCCCACCTTCACGTCCAGCTTCGCCAGGGTGACCAGATCGCCGGGAATCCCCTCCGACAGGTCGCTGAGTTGGTCGCCCTGCGAACGATGTAACTGCCCGGGCCGCAGGCCTTTGCGCTCATCCACAGTGTGCAGGGACAGATCGCTGGTCAGTTTCCCGGAAAACACCCGCAGGGAGACGTACTTGATATTGGCCCGGTTGGTGACCTTGAAGACCTGTCCGACGAAATTGCTGTCGCCCGGCTGGATCTCGACCTCGCTATCCTCCCGGCGAAGCACGCGCTTCAGGCCCACCTCCGGGCTGGGCGCGAAAGTGCAGATGGCATCCAGCAACTCGGAAATGCCGATTTCCGTCCGCGCGTCAGTGAACAGGACGGGAATCAGCTCCCCGCCGGCCACCGCCTTGGCCGCGGCGGAGACAATCTCCTCTTGGGTAGCCTCTCCGCCGAGGTATTTCTCCATCAGGGCTTCGTCTGCCCCGACGATGGCCTCGACGACGCCTTCGTGGGCGGCGGCCACGTCGCCGACCGCCGCTTCCCCGGAGTCTTGACCGAAGCAATCCACGACGCTTTTCATTCCGGGTCCTGGCAGGTTCAGCGGCTGGCATTGCGGCCCGAACACCTCCTGGATCGATCTGAGCAACGGCTCAATGTTGACGTTTTCCGCGCCGATTTTGTTGATGACGATGAATCGTCCCAGCCCGTACCGCCCGGCCCGCTCCATCATCTTGCGGGTGTTGACCTCAATGCCGGCGGTGGCGGAGATGACCAGAACTGCGGTTTCCGCCGCGATCAGCCCTGCAATCGCCTGCCCGCAGAAGTCGATCCCACCCGGCGTGTCAACAATGTTAATGTGCTTGCCGGCGTGAGTTACGTGACAGATCGCCGAGTCGATGGAACACTGCTTTTCCTTTTCATCCTCCGCCGAGTCCAGAATCGAGGATTTGTCCTGCACGCTGCCCAGCCGGTTGGTCGCGCCGGTCTTGTGGAGCAGGGCCTCCGCCAGGGGCGTTTTCCCGGCGCCGCCGTGTCCGACCAGCACCACGTTGCGGATATCTTGAGTCTTCAGAGCAGCCATAGACGCCTCCCACAGAGAACAGGGGGTTTCGGAATCTCAGGGTCAATCGAAGTCCCGAATTGTAGCCGGGATGGCGGCGGCCCGCAAAGCGCGATTTGATGTCGGGGCCGGCACCGCCGGGCGGGAGAACCAATCGTGAACAGGCAGGGTGAACTGCTGGAGGAGCCGCTGCCGAGTCCGGTTCGCGTGGACCGGCGACATGTTGGCGATGACCAGGGCGTCCGGCGCCAGACGGCCGACACGGTCCAGGGAAACCACCGGCGTGCCCCGATAAGACCGGCCCTCGCGGGCGAAACCGTCGTCCGCGATGGCCAATACCTCCAGACCCGCCTGGGCGGCCCCGGCGTGAAACGCCCAGACGTTCTTGCCCAGGTCCGCCAGGACAATCCGTCGAACTCCGGTCACACGCAGATCCGAAAGCTTCCGCTGCACGAACTCCAGGCGGAACAGGGTTTCCATTGCGGCCGGACGCAGTCGCTGCGCGGCCCAGATCTCGTCCCGGCGATTCCGCCGTCCGCGCAGGGCTCCGGCCACCCAGCCGCGCCGGAACGCCCACCGGTGGCCGGTTGCGCGGGCCAGCCAGTCATACCGTTGACGCCAGTCTTGCGTGTAGATCGTGTAATATGGGTCCGGCAGATACCGGGCGGCGAGCAGCAGGTTGTTGCGCGTGTCCAGGTACGTCGTGCGGCGGCGACGGCGTGCCCGTGGGCTTTTCAGGTGTTCCACGTGCAGATCATCAAACAGTCGCATGGACCAACCGGCATTCACGAGCCGGAACGCCAGGTGGTATTCCTCCGCCTGCATGAACAGATCGCCGTCCAACCCGCCCGCGTCCCGCAGCGCCTGCGTCCGGAATCCGACGCCGCAGCCGACGAACACCTCCGGAAGGGCGGCGGACTCCTGCGAGCCGTCCGGCAGGTGTACGCGAAAGCCGGCGGCGCCGAGGTCGGGATTCGCCTGAAAGTGCCGGAGCATCTGCCAGAGCGATCCGGGGCGGGGATGGCTGTCGTCGTCCAGAAACAAGACGTATTCGCCCTGCGCATGGGGAATCCCCAGCGCTTTGGCGCAACTCCCGAGGTTCCGCGGCGCGCGCAAGAGCGTCACGCCGGCAAAACGCTTCTGGATGGCCTCGGCGGTGCCGTCGCGCGAACCATTGTCCACCGCCACCACATGCAGGCGGTACTCCGGGCCTGCCGAAGCCATTACCCGCGCCAGTGTTGCCAGCGTCACCTCGCGACGGTTGTACGTGGCCAGGATGACCGTGATGAGGGGTGGTTCTCTCATTCCGTGTGTCCACGGTGTGGCGTACGACGCTTTATCGGTCGCATCCACGGCGGGTCTGAACGCGCGTCTCGACTTCGGCGGAATGCCTGGGAGGCGCCCAGATGAGGACGACCAGACGCCGGAGTCCAGGTTCCCCCCGCTCGCCACGCCCGATTCTCGCCCGCGCGAGCCTGCTGATCATGGTCGCTCTTTGCGGTCTGACCGGCGGCCTCATTGCTTGGCCGGCGGTGCGAGTGGCCTATTACGCGCGGATGGCCGGTGATCCCAACGATACGACCCGTATGAATGCACTCAACATCTTGTCAGCACTAAGTTTGCAGGATTCGGCTACTGCCGCTGTCTGGCTCGATGCCATCCTGCGAGAGCAGACCATCGGCACGCCTGAAACCCGCGCCTTGGTGGACAAAATGGCCGTCTGGACTTTGGAACGCTCCTCCATCGTTCAGTCTGTTGCTTTGGGCCGCCTGCCCGCGGCGGACAACACCGCATTCTTAGTACTGGCAGAGTGGCTCAGCCGGGCCGGCACGTGGCACCCGCCACGAGTGGATTGGGAATCCCTCAGTCGACGTGAGCGACTCAGACTGACCAGCCCAGACCCAGCCACCCGGCTGGCAGCCGTCCGAAAGCTGGCCGACTACGGCCGCCCGGCCGGCCCCTTTCTCGCCGAGGTTCTGCCATCCGCTTTGGGAGATCCGGATGAATCGGTTCGCCTGCACGCAGTGTGCGCGGCAACGCTCTGCCTGGAGGAACAATCCCTAAGTCCCTTATTGACAGCGTGTTACACTGACACCTCAGAGGGGGTGCGTCGCCAGGCCGTTTTGTTTGCGTCCGCGCGTGGGCTCGCCATCCCGGTCCGCCTTCAGAACGACCCGGCCGCTTCGGTTCGGGAGGCGGTGGCGTGGGCGCTCGGCCGGCTGCCGACCCCAGATGCCGGGCCGGCGCTGGTCCGGCTACTGGAAAAGGAGAACGACCCCGGCGTTCGGGCCATGGCCGTTTGGGCGATCGGTCGTCGATCGACGTCGGAGGAGGGGGCGCGAGCCGTTTTGGTCGACGCCGCCGGGGCCGGCGATTCGCTGTCGCTGGCGCGCGGTCTCGTTGCGGCCGGCCGGTGCCGGTGGGCTGGGGAGGTGGAGCAGATGCTGGCAGGCGATCCGGTCCTGTCCGGTGAGGCAGAGTTGGCCGCCGCCTATGCGCTGGGCCGATGCTCGGAACGGGGTGGGACCGCTGCGGTTCAGAACCTTCTGGAGACTGGGTTGGACAGTGGGAATGGCGCCCTGGTCGCAATAGCCTGCGAAGCGCTGGCGGCCCTTGGTGACGTCTCGGCCCTGCCCCTGATGCTGGATCTGGCATGCGACGCGACGGATCAACCCATGGTGCAGTACGTCGCCGCGGCTTCCGCGCTCAAACTGAACCCGAGTGCCGGCCAGCAGGCTCTGTTGCACCTGTTGGATCATCCGTCGGACGTCATCTGTGATCTGGCGGCCCTGCAATTGGCGGAAGCGGACGAACCGCCCCTCGCGGCTCTCCGCGACCTCCTTGTTCTGGGCAACGAACGCTCGCGCGCCTCGGCGGCCCTGGCGCTGGCCTTCGCCGGCCGTGCGGACGTGTCGATCGAAGGTCGCCCGTTATCGGAATGGCTTGCCGATCGGACCGATCCGGAATCCGACCGACACGAAGACCGCTGGAAGCCGCACGGCTACTACCTTTGCGCCCGGTTGGCGCTGGGTGACCGGGGCGTGCGCGAGAAGATGGATCCGTTCATCCGCAACGCGAGCTTCCCGCGAATCGGGCTCTACGCCACGCTTCTCCACGCGGGCGACCCGCTGCCCCTGGACCTGCTGCTGACCCGCCCCGGCCGTCTGGACGTGGAGTCCTTCCTCCGCGACGCCCGGTTCATCGAGATTATCCGGCGTTACGACCCGGACGCGCCGACCTTCGACTGGTTTGAAGACGAACCGCTGCGGCGTTGGCAGATCGACCGCCTGCGTGAATACTGGCGTGTCCGGCGGGAGTGGGGGGCGTCTGCAATCGCGAATCGCGATTGGTGAAGCGCGAAGATATCTCGGCCCGGCGAAAGCCCTCGATTGTGGATTTGGAACGGCACCGAGATCAGGAGTCACACGATGGGGCGGATACTTATCTGTCTGATGGTCGGCGGTCTCGTCACGCTGGGGCGGGCGCAAGAGGTTCCTGGTCGGGCGGCGGAAGCGGACGACGCGCTGGACGCAACGGCGGCCGCCCGGTTCGCGGAACTGGCTTTGGCCTGCATCCACCGGGAATACCCCAACAAAATCTCGCACGTGATGAACTCGGCGGCGGACGCGAGGCCGCCGCACGAGCTGACGCCGATGTTTTTCGGTTGTTACGACTGGCACTCGGCCGTTCATGGGCACTGGCTGCTCGTGCGGCTGTGTCGGACGGTTCCCGACGCGCCGTTTGTCGAGCGGGCGCGGGCGGCACTGGCCGGAAGCTTCACCCGCGAGAAGGTCGCGGCCGAAGTGGCGTATATGCGGGGCGAGGGGCGGGAGCTGTTTGAGCGGCCGTACGGCCTGGCCTGGCTTCTGCAGCTCTGCGCCGAGCTGCACGAATGGGACGATCCGCAGGCCCGGCGGTGGGCCGAATGTCTGGGCCCGCTGGAGCAGGAGGCCGCCGCGCGGTTCAAGAGCTGGCTGCCCAGGCTTTCGCATCCAGTGCGCACGGGAGAGCACACGCAGACGGCCTTCGCGCTGGGGCTGGCGCTGGATTGGGCTCGATCCCGGGGTGACAGGGAGATGGCCGACCTGATCGCGCAGCGGGCGCGAGACTATTACCTTACCGATCGCGCCGCGAACCTCGCGTACGAGCCGGACGGACAAGCGTTTCTCTCTCCGATCCTCGCGGAGGCCGACGTCATGCGGAGGATTCTCCCGCCATCGGCGTTCGCAAAGTGGCTGGATGGATTTCTTCCGTCGCTCCGCGCGGCCGACGGCGCGGCATGGCTGCGTCCGGCGGTGGTCACCGACCGGCGGGACGGACACCTGGTGCACCTCGACGGGCTGAACCTCTCGCGGGCGTGGATGCTCGAGGGCATCGCTGCCGGGCTGCCCGCCGACGACCCTCGGATCGCCCGCCTCCGCCAAACGGCGCGGGAGCATCGCCTCGCCGGGCTGGCGGCGGTCGGCGATCAGCATTACGAGGGCGGCCATTGGCTGGGGAGTTTCGCGGTGTACCTGACGACGAAACGGGGAATCACTGCGGCTTTCGAATAGCGAATCAACCGGACCCCGCGGTGTTTTTTTTCGTCACGTCGTCGCGGCGAGATTGGTGATTCGCGATTTGCTGTCGGCCAATCCGCCGGCCCCGCGACCTCCCGGGCCGCTACTCCCACTCGATCGAGGCCGGCGGCTTGCTGGAGATGTCGTACACGACCCGGATGACCCCGCGCACCTCGTTGAGAATCCGGGTGGAAACGGACGCCAGCACATCCGCATCCATGCGGACCCAGTCGGCCGTCATGAAGTCCTGTGATTCCACGGCCCGGATGGCCACCACGTGCCGGTCCGCGCAGGAACGGTCGTCGCCGACCGCGCCCGTCGTCCGGATGGGCAGCAGCACGGCGAAGGCCTGGGCGATTTTGTCGTACCAGCCGGCCGCCCGGATCTCTTCCAGCAGAATCGCATCCACCTCGCGCAGCAGGTCCAGTGCGGAGCGCGTCACCGGCCCGATCACGCGGACGGCCAGCCCCGGCCCCGGGAACGGATGTCTCCACACCATGTCGTGCGGCAGACCCAGCAGGTGCCCGACGCGCCGAACCTCGTCTTTGAACAGGTCGCGCAGCGGTTCGATCAGCTCGAAGCCCAGTTCGGCCGGCAGCCCGCCGACATTGTGGTGCAGCTTGATGCCGGTCGCGGTGCCGGCCGCGCTGTGGCCGGATTCTATTACGTCTGGGTACACCGTGCCCTGGGCGAGGAACCTCGCGTTGGCGATGGTGCGTGCCTCCGACTTGAACGCCTCAATGAACTCCCGCCCGATGATGATGCGCTTCTGTCGCGGGTCGGCCACGCCGGCCAGCGCGCGCAGAAAGGCGTCCGCCGCATCCACTACCCGCAGGTCCATGCGGAAGTGCTCGCGGAAAGTGGCCTCCACCAGACCGACCTCGCTTTTGCGCATCAGGCCGTTGTCCACGAAGATGCAGACCAGCCGGTCCGGAATGGCCCGGTGCAGAAGAGCGGCCGTCACGCTGGAATCCACGCCGCCGGAGAGCCCGCAGATCACGCGGTCGCCCGGCCCCACGCGACGGCGCACGTCCTGGATGGTCCGCTCGACCACGCTGGTCGGCATCCACGTGGCCGAACAGCCGCAGACGTCATACACAAAGTTCCGCAGAATCTGCGAGCCGCTGGGGGTGTGCGTGACCTCCGGGTGAAACTGCAGCCCGTAGAAGGGGCGCGTTCGATGCCGGACGACGGCGAACCGGCACGACTCCGTGTGGGCCATCGCCTGAAAATCGTCCGAGAGCCGGTCGACCACCTCCCCCCGGCTCATCCACACCGTGCTGGTCGACGGCACATTGGCCAGCAGGCTGCCGGCGTCGTCGACGTGGAGCCGTACTCGGCCGTGCTCGCGTGAACGCGTCGTCCCGATTTCGCCGCCAAGAAGACGGCTGGCCACGTGCATGCCGTGGCAGATTCCCAGTACCGGAACGCCCAGCTCGAAAACGCCCGGATGGCACGCGGGAGCGCCCGCCGCACACTCGTCGGACGGCCCGTCCGAAAGAATCAGGCCCGCCACATTCAGCCGGCGCAGATCGTCCGGCGACACATCGGGCGGGCAGAGCAGGCTGTGTACGCTGTTTTCGCGGACGCGACGTGCGATCAACTGCGCGTATTGGCTGCCGAAATCCAGGACGGCGATCGTTTGCGGTTCCATACGGTCGGGGCTACGGATGCAGATTCAACGCGCCGAACACCCACCTCGTGCCGTAGTACAGGCCCACAACGGCGGCGACGGTGACGGCGACGACGGTCAAGGGCATCCACACGGCAAAATAGACAGCGACCCGGTTGCGGGGCGTTCCGGCCCCCGTTCCCGCGGACCGGATCAGCCAGAACCACCAGGCGAGCGTCCCGACGGACGCGATCACCGTGACGGCACTGTACACGCCAACCCGCGACGGAGCAAACGACCATTCCGTGACCGCCTTCACGCGGGACAGCGCCACCAGCAACGACACCATGCCTGCGGCCAGCAGCCACAGAACCCACGCGGAACTGTACCGAACGGCGGCGGCGTATCGGTCCTGTTCCTCCAGACGGTCGGCCAGCGCACGTGCCGTCCCGCGCCCCACCAGGCCCAGCAGCAGCCAGCCGCCCAGACAGGCGATCACGAACGTGGCCGTCACGCCGATGGCGGCCTGTGGCAGGCTCCACCAGACGACCGCGGGAGTCAACACGCCCCGTCGCAGGGGCGCATCCCCCGGACGGCTGACAACCTTCACCCATCCCGGACCGGGGGATGACGCCGCCGTGACCGGCGACAAAGCGGGATCCAGAGCCACTTCATGCCAGCCGAAGTGGGCCAGCGCGAACAAGACCGCGCCCAGCGCAAAAAGCATCAGGCTGAAACGGAAAAACCGCGTGGCCGCCGCGGACGGACCAATGAGCGACAGGTACGTCAGCCGCTGATGCTTGGCTCCGAACACCCACAGACACATGGCCAGCCACCCTCGGCCGCCCGCCCGCGCGTAGGGGGTTGTATCCTCCCCCGTCACGGACGGCACGTGGTGGTCCGCGCCCTCGACGGGGTCCGTCGACGACAGGGGGTCGGTCACGTCCGAACTCGAGGTGCCCTTCAACGTCGACATGCGCCGCTCCTGTGCCGGAAGCCGGATCGCCGCTCGGCCGATGCTCTCGTCCGGCCCGGGGCGAACAGGAATGCGAAGCGGTCCGCGTCCGCTACGAATCGTCGTGGGCGGAGGCCGCGGCGTTTGGAGCCGGGGCGGGCGACTCGCGTTCGGGCACAGTGCCCACCTCCAGCACATCCATCGGCGGTTCCACGCCGCCGGGCAGGCGCTCCGCGTCGTGATCGTACCCCAGGGCCTGGCGACTGAGGACGCCGTCACTGCCCATGATCACCCAGGGCGGAGTCATCGCGACGCTCACCGGCCAAGCCATCGTGTTCAGAATGAACCGGCCCAATCCGTAGGGCATCGCGATGTAGTCTTCTTCCGTCCAGGCGAAACGATCGTCCTCGCTGCCCTTGTCGACGAACGGATCCTCCCACCACAAAGGCCAGTGAGAGACCATGCCATCCTGCGCCCGTACGCACTGGCGTTCCTGGTCGCAGGATCGCTGCGCCGCCGCGACGCCGGATGCCTGCAGGCATCGAGTCGAAGGCGTGGAAACGTCCTCGGCCCGCGGTGTGTCGTCACGCCAGGGGTTGATCATCTCCGAGCAGCCGATCATCGGCGAAACCGCCAGCATCACCGCCCACAGCCGCCAATTAGTCAGTCGAATAATCGGTCTCATAGTTCGGCGACTCTCTCGTAATGATCACATCATGCGGGTGCGACTCCACCACACCGGCGGACGTCACCCGGCAGAAGGTAGCCTTCTTCTGCAGTTCGTCAATCGCGGCCGCGCCGCAATAGCCCATGCCCGCCCGCAATCCACCCACCAACTGGTACACAAAATCCGACAACGGACCGCGGTACGGGATCCGGGCCTCGACCCCCTCGGGAACCAGCTTGCCGCGCGCCGCGCCAGCCTGTTGGCCGTATCGGTCGGCCGATCCCTTGATCATGGCCCCCAGCGACCCCATGCCCCGGTATTCCTTGAACTGCCGACCCCGCCAGGTGATGGTCTCACCGGGAGCCTCCTCCAACCCGGCGAACAGCGACCCCATCATCACGCTCGAAGCGCCCGCCGCCAACGCCTTGACGATGTCTCCCGACCGCCGGATGCCCCCGTCGGCGATCACCGGAATTCCCCTGGGTTTCGCGACACGACAGCAGGCCAGAATGGCGCTGAGCTGAGGCACTCCCACACCCGCCACGACGCGCGTCGTGCAGATGCTCCCCGGGCCGATCCCCACCTTGACGCCGTCGACGCCCGCTTCGATCAGAGCCTCGGTGGCCTCGGTGGTCGCCACATTCCCGGCGATCACGTCAATGTCATGCCGCTTTTTCAGCTCCCGCACCGTTGTGATCACGTTCTGGCTGTGGCCGTGCGCGGTGTCGACCACGATCACGTCCACGCCGTGCTGGATCAGCGCTTCCACGCGCTCATAATCGTGAATGCCCACGGCCGCGCCCACGCGCAGACGGCCGCGGTCGTCCTTGCAGCTCTGCTGGTAGTCGCGGCTGCGCTCGATGTCGCGCATGGTGATCAGGCCGGCCAGTCGGTTCTGCTTGTCGACCAGCAGCAGCTTCTCCACGCGGGATCGGTTGAGGATGCGCTCGGCTTCGTCCAGCGTCGTGCCCGGCGGACCGGTGACCAGGTTCTCCCGGGTCATCACGTCGCGAATCCGCAGGTCTTCCCGCTCCAGGAACTTGAGGTCCCGGCGGGTGAGGATCCCCGCGATCCGCCCGTCCTGTTCGACGACGGGAACGCCCGAGATGTTGTGCAGGCTCATCACTTCGCGGGCACGGGCGACCGGCTCGTCCGGCTGCAGCGTGATCGGGTCCAGGATGACGCCGCTCTCGGAGCGCTTGACCTTGCGGACCTCGCGGCACTGGACGTCGATGGCCAGGTTCTTGTGGATGATCCCGATACCGCCTTCCTGGGCCAGCGCGATGGCCAGGGCGGATTCGGTCACCGTGTCCATGGGCGCGGATACCAGCGGCACGTTCAGCCGGACACGCCGCGTCAGGCGCGTGCCGACGTCCGCCTCCTCCGGCAGAATGGACGAATACTGCGGAACCAGCAGCACGTCATCAAAAGTGATGGCTTGGGCAAACTCGGGATCTTCCACGAAGCGTGGATCGCGCGGCGTCGATGTCATGCAGGCGGCCTTTCCTGGCAAACCCTCTCGCATCCTACTATCGGACCTTCCCGCGGCCGTCAAGTCCAAAGCTCGCCACGACCCGCACAATTGGCCCCGCCGGGCCGGGCGGCATAAGATTTCTGCGTCATGACCTTGCTCAGAATGCATTTGCTCCTCGCATGGGCTGCATGCACGGCGGCGGCCGGATGCACCTCCGCCTGGCAGCCTCCGGTGGAATCGATGCTCCGCGCCGAGATGGCCCCCAGCGTCGACCTGAGACCGTATCTGCCTTCACCGACATCCCGACCACGGGTGTTCTCCCGTCGTGATCTGAAACGTCCGGCCGTAAGCCTCTCGTCATACGCGCAGATTGTTCAGCGTGACGGGATCGTGGAGGGCAGTTTCGCCGGGTCGGATGAGGCCGCCGAAGCGGGCGGCCGGACACGCTCGGTCGCGCCGCCGCGGGACGGGACCGTTTTTGCAATCACGCTGAATCCACCGATGCCGCGTCTTCCGGCGACGATCGGCACGGATGCGCCGACGCGCCTGCGGTCGGATGTCCGCGTCTGCGACGATAAGGACCGCGAACGCTTCCGCGGCACGATCGATCGTGTCGTGACCTGGGAAGGGATCGAGTCGGTGACTCTGGAGGGCAGCCTCTCCGTGGAATGCGCGAGACTGCGCTGCGTGACGCGCATCCGCCTCTTCCTCGGCCCCTGGATCGAGCTGACGGAATACCTCTGGCTGGCTCGGGATCTGGGTGAAGTCCGGCGCATCGAGCGACTCCGCGGGTGGGCCTGGTTCTGGCCGTTCGATGAAGTGCGCCAGTATGACCTGATCCGCCCCGTTCCTCCCGTCCGCCGGACGAACCCGTGCGCCGCCGCCGTCCCGCCGCCTTGGGCCCGCCTCCGGATTCATTTTGACCGCCTTCTTCCCTCGCCCCAGCTCGGGGGCATCGTCGTGGAATACGCGATGACGGAGGCGACGACGGCCGAACCGCCGGCTCGTGCGGAGCCGCCGCCCGGCCCGGGGCGAGACTGAGCGTCGCTCGCTCGTCGTCTGCGTACAACTTCCCACAACAACGCACACGGCGGGACTGGTTCGGCGCCGATGCCTCCGATATGCTTGACTGGCTGCGCGGTGTTTCGTCCGGCGGTATTTCGACACACACGCGCACGCCCGCGACCCGGATCATCGCCCGATTGCCGGTCGCGCCTTTACTTCACAGGAACTCGCGCCATGCAGATTCTCAAGTCCCTTGCGCTGACGTTCGTTCTGCTCCCCATGACCGTCCCCGCGACGGCGGCGTCGTTACCGGAATCGTTCACTCTGGGCCGCTTCGTACCCGACGATTGCTGGCTCTACGTTCACGGAGTGGACAACCCCGAAGCGAAGTTCATCAAAGAACACTGGACGCGCGTGTTCGTTGCGGTCCGCGACTGCGGTTTTGGCCAGGCGCTCAAAGAAGTGTTTGTCCGGGAGTTGCCCGGCGGCGCGGCAGAAGAGTCGTTCGATGCGATCTGGTCGCAGATCGGCCGGCGGATTTCCGTCGTGAAATGGGGCGACCTGATCGGCCGCGAGTTCGTGTTTGCCGAACGAATGTCCGGCCCCATGCTGCTGCCGGATTTCATTTTCCTGGCACGCCCGGAGCCACAGACGATCCAGGAGAATCATCGCGGGCTGGTGGCCATACTCGACGGCCTGTCCGGACTTAGCCTGAGCATGACCGTGGCGGATCAGACCGTGCATGGCGTGCCCGTGCGCGTGCTGAGCATTCAGAACATGCCGATCACCGTGCACGTGTTCTGCAAGGACGACGTGGTCGGCGTGGTCGTGGGCCCCCGGGCCGCGCAGGAGGTACTGGCCCTGCTGGCCGGCGGCAAAGGCCCCGCGCCGATCGTGGCGAGTCCGCGCTTTCAGAAGGCCCTGGCCGAAGCGCCTCCGCCGAAGGATGCGGTGACCTTCTTGGACATCCGCCGGCTGATGGGCGACATCCAGAACGGCTGCCGTCCGCTGGTCCTGGGCGATGCCCCCGACGCGCCGTCCTGTAACGCCGCTCCTGCCGGCACGACGAGGCCGGCGCAGGACCATACGGTTCAGTCCATCGTGACGATCTTTCAGGCCGTCGATGTCTTTGACTATGTAATTGGCACTCAGCGGACGGACGGCCAGCAGCAGATCGCGCACAGCGTGGTTCGCCTCCAGGCGGACTATCGGGATCGGCCGTTGGGCCGCATTCTCGGCTCGCAGAAACGAATCGAGGGGTTCGATCGCTTCATTCCCATGGACGCCACGGCATTCAACGTCTGGAGCGGGCCGGACTGGACGGCGGCCTGTCGGGAAGTACGCGAGCTGGTGAAGTCCACGATTCCCAGCGGCGAAGCATGGCTCAGCCGCTGGGAGAGTCTGCAACAGAGCATCGGGTTCAACGTTGAGGCCGATGTTCTGAGCTGGCTGGGCCAGGAGATCATCTCCGTCCGGTTGCCCGCGTCGTTTGTCAGCCCGTTCGGCACCACGTCGGACAACGTCTGGTTCATCCGCACGAAAGACCCGGCACTGGCAAAGCAGAAGGTGTTCCACGCTCTGGACCGCGGCAACGAATTCTTTCAGCAGCTCATCGGACAATCTCTGCTGATCACCCCGGCCGAAGGAGTCCGGGCGGAAGGGTTCCGCAGCGTAACTCATCCGGCGCTGGCGCTGCTGGTGCGGCTGGTTGTCGGGGTGCATGACGACTGGCTCGTCATCGGCTCGTCGGAACGCGCGGTGAACAAATGCCTCGACTGTGCCGCGGGCAAGGCCGGCACCATCCTGGAGAACCCGCGGTTCCTCGCCGAAGGCGTCCGCCCGACCGGGCCGGCAACGGCCGTCTCATTCCAGGATCTCAGCGGGCTGGGGCAGGAACTGGCTCAACTTTCCGGCGTTCTGGGCTTCGCGAGCATGGGTCTGCCGGACGAGCCGCAGACCCGCCCCATCCGGGCGATTCTCAACGCGGCCATGAAGCTGGGGCCCGCGCTGGCCCAGATAGACTTCCTCAGTTCCACCGCGTCGGCCACCACTTTTGACGGCCAGGCCTGGACCACGCGCCAGCTCACCACCTACAAGCCGGCCCAGCCCGCTCCGGCCACGACTCCCGCGCCCGAGCCGGCTGCCCCGGGCGGAAGCGGCGCCAGTACGGGGTGATTCCCAACCGGTCGGAAGGGCCTGCCGAAAAACCATCCCCCGGTCCGTCCGGCGGCTGTCTGGGGCCGGCGGGCAAACGGGTACGCCACCCCCCGCGCGCCTGGACCGGGCGGGTCCGCATCGACGCCCGGAGCGTGCGGGGGTATGCTTGCCACGCGTGGGGTGCCGGCCGGAGCGGCGGTGCGCGGCGGCGGTGAGGCGGCGAAGGAGAGCCATGGCAGAGGATGCCCTCCAGACAGGACCGGCCAAGCCGGAATGGCAGCAGCGTCTGGCTCAGGTTGTGCAGACCATGCGGGAGATGAGCCTGCACACAGACCCGCAGGCGATGGTGGAGGCGTATCGCAAGCGTGTGGCGGACCTGCTTCACTTCGACCACAACATCTCCCTGAGCCGCCGCGATCTGCACGCCCCGCAGTTTCGCATTACCCGCAGCACCACCTGGTCACACGACGTCAATCCGTGGAAAGAGAAAGACCGGCTTCCACTGCTGGAAGGCGGATTGCTGGCGGAACTGATCTACGGCGACGAGCCGCGCATCCTGGATGATTTCACCGTCTCTCCGGACGATCCCGCGGCGGAGTACCTGGCCGGACAGCGTTCGCTGGTCGCTCTGCCGCTATACGACCGCGGCGTGGCGTTGAACATGGTGATTCTGACGCGGGCCCGGCCCAACGGCTTTGACCCGCACAAACTGGCGGACGACGTCTGGCGGGCGAACCTGTTTGGCCGGGCCGCACATAGCCTGGTGCTGTCGGCCCAGTTGCGTGAAGCATACGAGGCGCTCGATCGGGAATTGCGGATCGTCGGCGACATTCAGCGCAAGCTGCTTCCGGCGGAGTTGCCGAAGATCGAGACCATGGATCTGGCCGTCCATTACGAAACGTCCCGGTCGGCTGGAGGCGACTACTACGATTTCTTTCCATTGCCGGACGGGCGGTGGGGCATTCTTGTGGCGGACGTCAGCGGGCACGGCACGCCCGCCGCCGTGCTGATGGCGATCATGCACAGCATCACGCATTCGTTTCCCGGCCTGCCGGAGCGTCCGGGGATCACGCTGGGCTACATCAATCGTCGACTGAGCGAGCGCTATACGACCGGCCTGGGAACCTTCGTGACGGCGTTTTACGGCGTGTACAATCCGCAGAGCCGCGAGCTGGTGTACGCCAACGCCGGGCACCCGCCCCCCCGGCTTAAGCGATGCGCCGACGGCAGCGTGCTCTCGCTGCAGGGCGTGAGCGGCCTGCCGCTGGGCCTCGATGCGGACGCGGAGTTCGAGGAGGTCTCGCACACGCTGGTGCGCGGCGACCAGGTGGTGTTCTTCACGGACGGCATCACCGAGACATTCAACCCGGCGCACGACATGTTCGGGCTGGAGGGCGTGGATCGGGCCATCGAGCCGTGTCGGGCCGACGTGAACGAGGTGATCCGGGCCATCCTGGGCGCGGTGAACGAGTTCGCGGCCGGCCGGCCGCCGGACGATGATCGCACGCTGCTGGTCGGCAAAATCCGGTGAGAGGAGGCGTTCTGATGGGGACGCGACGTGTGATTCAAACCGTTCTGGCGTGTGGACTGCTCGGCACGGCCGGGTGCCTGGACCCGCGGGCGACGGATGTGACGCCGGCCGAGGCCGACCCGGCCCTGCGGTCGCTGGACTGGCTGGCGGGTTCCTGGGCCGGGCAGGACGAAGAGAACGGCCGACAGGAGGAGCACTGGATCGCCGCCGCGGGCGGGACCATGCTGGGTCTGAACCGCGTGGTGGCCAATGGGCGGACGGTGTACTTCGCGTACCTGCGAATCGAGCAGCGGGAGGACGGCATCTACTACATTGTCAATTCCCGCGGCCGTGGGGAGTCGGAGTTCAAGCTGATCGCCCAGGAGGACCAGCGGGTCGTGTTTGAGAATCCGGACCAGGATTACCCGGTGCGGATTCACTACTGGCGAACCGCAGATCGGCTGTCCGCCCGGCTGGAGGGCGAGGTCCGTGGCCGCCGCCGCGCAGAGGAGTTCGCATGGCGGCGGGTGTCACTGTGAAAGTGCATCGCGGCGCGGCATCGCCCCCACCGCGGCCTCCGCGGCACCGGCGGCTCCCCAACAAGGTCTGTTGCCATAGGAGTGTTGGTCCATCTGGGATGCGAGCCCGCCACCCCAGTCCCAGGGCGATGGTTGTTGCGGGCGATTCGGGAGGGGATGGGCACACGTTGGCATCCTGAAGACGGGGAGCAGGTGGCCAATGCGGCGTCGATCGATTCTGGTCGTGTTCATCTGCGGGTTGACGGTGGCCGCAGCGAGCTGGATCGTTGCTCGACATTGGCGGCCCAGCGTACACCAAATGAGCGACGCGGCCCGTGAGCTCGCCATCCTTTGCCAGTCAATGCCGGGTCGTATCACCAGCGAGTGCATCGGAATCTCTTGGCTGCCCGAATCAATACGAAGCCTCAAGCCTGGAATCGCGGTGATTGAGCCCAACAGGGCAACGCTTGTGCTAGAAAGCGGATTTCGCCATCGAGGCTATGTACTTGCTCGTGATGACTCGAAGTCGTCACCAGGCACAGCTCTTTGGCGGTTGTATTCTCGCGATGATGACCAAGAGACACTGCTTTGCACGATCCAGCTGGACCCATCGCGGCGGCTGCACAATGAGGAGATCGTGCGCGCAGGCCTGGCCGGCCTTGACAGACGAATCGCGGTAGCGTCGCACGACATCGGAAGCTATCGACAGAAGTTTTATTTCCTGATTGAGTTCGAGGATCGGCGAGCCGCGCGCAGACTGTGCGAGGACGCCGCAGAGGCGCTGCCGGAACACTGGTGGCCTCAACTCACCGCTGCCCTGATGGATTCGACCGGCCCGGAAGCATTGGATGCGGCTGGGCGCTTCGCCGATTGGGTTTCACGACACCCGTCATTCGCGCACTGGGTCTACCTGGCGTACTTCTATGACGCGGTCGGGGATCATGAACAAGCGTGCGAGGCGGCGCTTCGATCCGCAGAATACCCCATTGCTTCAGGCAAGGATGACGATTGCGACGGGCGGGTTCTGGCGTACACCGCAGCCCATTGCGCATTCCGCAACGAGTGCTTCGACACGGCTGCTGTTGTCGCAGAAGGCGCACTGGAGCGCACTGGTGCACCCGATTCCTTCTATCTGGATTTTGTTCAGATCGCAGCCGCATCGCGTTTTTTGGACGGGGACACCGACAGGGCGATCCGCTGGCTACAGGTGGCAGAGGGGTCGAAGGTCTCTGGGGCACGGAGGATTGACCTGGGAGACCTGGGTCCGCTCAACGCCGCCATACGAGAACAAGACGGAGAGGCCGCAAAGGCGTGTGTCGATTCTGCGCTCACACGCTTCGATCCGTACTGCCACATCCCTGTCCAAACGATTCGGGGATCAGGGCAGCAAGACGGCGCTGGGAAACCAGCGAAACGGCCGAGTGGCCCCGGGTGATCGTTCGCCCAGGGCTCCTACGGGTGTCCAAACGCACAGGGATGCGCGATTCACGTATGGGAGACGCTGAACGGAACGCGTCTATAACAATTGCAGATAGGCCGGGAGTTGGGTGTGGAAGACTGGGAAACGTGCGACATCAGCGAGATCGACGAGAGAGCATTCCCGATAACGTGCGCCGAGTGCGGCTACAACTTGTCAGGCCTGGGAGGATCGTCGCGGTGCCCGGAATGTGGCGCTTTGTTTGAGCGACGACGTCGCCTGTGGGACACGTACGGCCCGGATGCGTTTGTCCAAGGGGCGTCGCGAGGTAGCGATAGCAGGGAACTGGGTCTTGCAGGGGCACTGGTGCAAATCGGCTGGGTAGCCGGGTCGTTTGCGGTGCTATTCTTGGGCTGGGAAATGCTTGGGACCGGCGTGGACATTTTTAAGCTGATATTGAGCTGGCTATTCCTCGTGTTTCTGGTGGAGGTACTCTTGCTCCGTCGACGGAAACGCACGACAGGCCCGGATGTGGCGCCCAAGGGCGAAAGCAGATAACGCCAGTGATACCAACGGGCCTCTACCCTGGGATCTGGTCCTGGGAGACCGATTCCTCGGGACCGGCCCCACGGTGGACATGGGATCCCACGAGTACCTGAATACCAACGGGATCCTGGGCGACCCCGAGCCGCCCACAGCCGCCCCACCGGCCCCGGCACCCTCCGGCACGGCCTGCATCGCGTTCACCTACGACGCTCTGGGCCGCCGAATCGAGAAGATTGTGGACTCCGGGGAGGCGCAGGTGGAGGTCACGCGGTATTATTGTGATGGACAGACCCTTGACACGACGCTTCTGCCTGGGGCAGATGGGTCGCATCGCGACCCCGCAGCTTCGCTGCGAGCGGCGAGTCAAGGGTTCACGAGCGCGTGCTCATGCGGCTGCCGAACGGCCAGGAGGACTACTACCTGTCAAGGGAACTCTACAGCGTGGCCGCTCTGACGGACGAAACCGGCACGATCGTCGAAGCCGCGACGTACGACACGTACGGCAAGGTGGCGGTGTACGATGGCATGGCCCAGGCGGTCGAGGAATCGCCCGTCGGCAACCCGTACTACTTCACCGGCCGAAGGCTGGACCTCCTGCCGCTCGCGGGCGGGCTCAAGCAGGCGTACCACTGTCGGGCGAGGGCGTGCGATCCGGGGAATGGGCAGTTCATGCAGAGGGATCCGGCAGGATATCTTGGTGAACTCGATTTATACTTGTATGCTCGAGCTTGTCCGAGTGTACTAACTGACCCTCTGGGACTGTGCCCTGCTTGCGGCGGCGACAATTCGTATCTGCCAGAAACACCAAAGCATGTCAGGTGCTTTTCACCGGACGGGTTCCTTGCGTGTCTTGAGGATCGACGGGCCGAAAGCGACCATCTGGCATGTGCGCAGATGTGGCACTTGATTCGGAAGAAATGCGACGAGGATCTGGACGACAAAATAGCTCGCTGTAAAAAGCGATGTGACAGGTGGTTCGATCCATGCGATAGTCCGACAGCAAATGCGAGCTGCCGGGCTGGCTGTGATGCACTTTCTGTCGGATATGCTTTTTGT
The DNA here is from genome assembly GCA_052034525.1 of Planctomycetota bacterium. Classification (GTDB taxonomy): domain Bacteria; phylum Planctomycetota; class Phycisphaerae; order UBA1845; family UBA1845; genus JAFGJQ01. The sequence goes on along the minus strand of JBPOIK010000101.1, from coordinate 277 downwards.
CGTGCAGCAGAACTTGGAGGTCTGGCAGGCTGTGATGCTGTCTATGCCGCAACACTCATCGGCTGCGAGGCGGGTGCCACGGAGACCTTCCAAGCTGATTCGTGTCCCGAGGGTTACGTGCCCGCTGAAGAACTCAATAGATGGTGGCAATAGCGCTGACGTTCGTAGCAGTATTAACGTCGTGGACAGCATGTGAAGAGAAAGCGGTCATCAAGCAACTGCTCAGGAAGTAAATGAACGCTCGCATTCTGTACGTGCTTGAGGAGGGCTGCTCATG
>JBPOIK010000191.1:0-67490 GCA_052034525.1 Planctomycetota bacterium | reverse complement strand
CCCCGCTTTGAGGTGAATGGACAGCGGAGCATTGCCGGTGTTACGGATCACCCATTCCGGCTGGATCGGCTTGCCCGCCCAGAGCGGATCCAGCTCCACGACGCTTCGCAAGATGGACATCTGGGGGACCGCCGCAACCGATTCCGCAGACGTGGCCGCACCGGTCGGTTCGTCTGTCGGAGTTTGGCCGGCCGCCGGATCCGCGGCTGACAAGACCGCGACCCGCACCAACGCCACAACCACCACAACGCACAAGATCCCCCGACCGAACCGCCAGGCGGACCCAACCGTTTCTCGCATCGTGCGCCTCTCCGTGGGAGGCTGTCAGATCCCGACCGTCCGAGCGCCGCGCACGGACTCCGGGCGTCATTATACCACAGGCCCGTTCCCGATTCTCCCCGAATCAAACCCTTTCGATGAAATCGCGGGGGAATTCGGGCCTCTTCACGGACGCCGGGAATCCGGCGGCACGGGCACTCGTGTCCGTGGGGAAGCCCCTCGCGGGATGGACACACAGAACGACCGTTCTGGGCACCATTGCGGACGAAGAAGAATGACGGGACGTCCAAGCCGCTTATGTCATGCCACCGTTCCTCAAGCCCATGCGGTCAGGTCCAGATATGGTTTGAGCAGCGCCTGAGTGGCCGGATGCGTCAGGGCCGCCTTTCCGAAACCGCGGACGGCACCCGCCTGGAGGGCGGCCTCCTGGGCATCCTCCTGGTTGCTGATCAGCATGACGGGGATTTGCGACAGCTTCGGTTCGCGCCGGATGGCTCGGATCAGTTCGAGCCCCGGGCTGTGATCAACATCCAACAACCTGTTCACCAGAACCAGGTCGTAGTGTGTCTGGTCCAGCGTTGCCAGGGCCTCTGCGGCGCTGTGCGCCTGATCCACCTCCACGCCGAACCACGACACGAGCACACTCCGCATCGCATGGTGATCCGGCCGGCACTGCCCGACATCCAGCACACGCTTGCCGCCTCCAGCCACGTTCACGCCTCCTGGGTCAGCCCGGCCGGCACTCGAGCCGGATCAGCCGCCCCCGCCTGTGGAATCTGCCATGAAAGCCCGCAAGCGCATCCACACACAGCGCGCTTGCGGAGGAAGCCTGCAAAAAGGCCCCGCCCCATCCGTCCGCGCGCCGCACAATGGCGGCAACGACACGGGTCGACGGGACGGGGCCGCATCCGGATGCAGAAGCCCTCCTTCTCGCCTCGCGGGGCGCTGGGACTACTTCGGTCGCCGAGCGAGCGCTTCGTTCAAGTCCGCCTTCGGATCACTCCCGATCAGTTGAAGGTCGTACTTGTCCTGCAGAATCCGCATCACGTTAGGCGAGAAGAACGCCGGGGCCGCCGGGCCGATCCGGATGCCCTTGACACCCAGGTACAGAAGCGTCAGCAACACCGCCACCGCCTTCTGCTCAAACCACGACAGCACGACGCTCAGCGGCAGATCGTTCACCGAACAGTTGAACGCCTTGGCCAGAGCCAGGGCCACCTGAATGGCGCCGTACGCGTCGTTGCACTGCCCCATATCCAGAAGCCGCGGGATCGGGGCGCCGCCGTTGAGACGAATGGTGCCGAACTCGTTGTCCCGAATCCGATACTTGCCGCATCCGAGCGTCAAGATGACCGCGTCCTTCGGAGCATTGCGGGCGAACTCCGTGTAGTAGTTCCGGCCCGGCGCCGCTCCATCGCATCCGCCGATCACGAAGAAATGCCGGAGCCGACCGGCCTTGACCGCCTCCACGATCGAGCCCGCCAGCGACAGGATCGTCGAATGGTGGAAACCGACCACGCTCTCCTTGTCCTTCGCATCCGGCAACGGTTCGCAGCGGAGGGCTTTGTCGATCAGCGGTGAAAAATCGTCCGTCATCAGGCGTGTGCCGCCGGGGACGGCCGTGATCCGCGTCGTGAACACGCGATCCTTGTAGTCCTCCCGCGGGATCAGGATGCAGTTCGTCGTCGCCAGCACCGGCCCGCTGAACTGCTTGAATTCCGTCCGCTGTTTCTGCCACGCGCCGCCGTAGTGGCCCGCCAGGTGCGGGTGCTTGCGCAACTCGGGGTACATGTGCGCCGGCAGCATTTCGCCGTGGGTGTAGACGTTGATGCCCTTGCCGGCCGTCTGTTTCAGCAGGTTTTCCAGATCCGCCATGTCGTGTCCGGTCACCAGGATGCCCGGTCCGGCCTTGGTCCCTTCGTATACGGTGGCCGGCGAGGGCTTGCCGAACCGCTCGGCGTGCCCTTCGTCCAGGAGCTGCATCACCCGCAGGTTCTGTCGCCCGCACTCCAGCACCAGCTCGAACAGGCTCTCCATATCGAAATTCACGTTGGTCACCGTCGCGAAGAGGGCCTCCTCGATGAACGCGCTGACCTCTTCGTCAAACTTGCCTAGGCGCCGGGCATGGTGGGCGTAGGCCGCCATACCCTTGAGCCCGTACAAGAGCGTCTCCTGCAGAGACTGCATGTCCGGGTCTTTTCCACAGACGCCGGTCACAACACAGCCCGTCCCGTGGGCCGTCTGTTCACACTGATTGCAGAACATGGGGTACTCCTGTCTTATTCCTCACCACTACACCATCGGCTTGCGGAATCGTCGGTCAGGCGGCCGACTCCCCGGGGACTTCACGCGATCCGAGAATCTCGCCCCGCGTGCTGATTACCAGGTCATGCACCGGCACGTCCAGACCGCTCTGCCGTCGCGCCTCCAACGCCATTCTCAACAGACCGCCGCAGCAAGGCACCTCCATCCGAGCCACCGTCACCGCTGTCGGTCGGTTCAACCGGAGTATATCCGCCAACTTCTCGACGTATCCCGTCGGATCGTCCAGCTTCGGGCACGCGATCGCCAATACGCGTCCCTTCAGAAGCGTACCGTGAAATCCCCCCATCGCAAACGCCGCACAGTCCGCCGCCAGCAGCAGATGCGCCCCGCGCAATGCCGGCGCAGAGGCAGGCAGCAAGCGCAACTGCACCGGCCACTGCCGCAGCATCGACGGAACGTCACTCGTTTCCGCGGCCGCGCCCTCGCTTCGAACGCGGTCAACCGCGCCAAGCTGCACGAATCGGGCGGACGGGCAACCTGCCGGTGGCACGGGGGCCGAGGGCGCTGGGACCGCCGTACGCTCGACGTGGCGCGCCACCGCCGCCTCGTCAAACGCATCCGCCTCGCGGCGCTCAATGCGGATGGCACCCCTGGGACAGTGCCCCAGACACGCCCCCAAGCCGTCACACAACCGGTCCGACACCAGCCGGGCTTTCCCATTGATCAGTTGAATCGCCCCCTCCGCGCACGATGGCACGCACAGGCCGCACCCATCGCAGAGGTCCTCATCAATATGCACGATCTCGCGTATCATCAAGGTCTCTCCAGGATACCGCTACGCTTGTCAGCCCGCGGCATCGACGTCATACTGGCAGTCTGCCACAGAAAGCCCGATGGGGCCTTGACGTGGATCAATCGCTTGCGGAATCTTTGGAGATTGCGCATAACTTATGCCCTCAGAAGCAGTTACGATTCTTCGCACCTCCGGTTTTTTTGCCGGGCTTTCCGGTGAATCCTTAGAATGCCTGGAAGCGATTGCGCGAACCGTGTCCTTTCGGAAAGGGCAGATCATCTTCCGCAAGGGCGACCCATGCCCGGGGCTGTACGTCGTCGCCCGCGGAACCGTCCGAATCTACAAAATCGCCGCCAGCGGCAAAGAGCACGTCCTTCACTTCGCCTACCCCGGCATGACGTTCGCAGAGGTGGCGGTTATCGGGGGTTTCGAGTGTCCGGCCTGCGCCCAGGCGATGGAGGATACGAAATGCGCCCTTCTGCCCCAGCGAGACTTCCGCCGCCTCCTGGAGCAAAGCCATCCATTCTGTCTGCAGCTTATGGCCAGCATGGCGACATGGGTTCGGCATCTGGTGTGCGTGATGGAGGACATCGTGCTGCGTGACGCCACGGGCCGCGTCGCTCAGTTTCTCATTCGAAGTGATCCCACGGACGGCGCCGCCGCCTTCACCCTGCCGATCCTCAAGAAAGACCTGGCCAACCACCTGAATCTGACCAGTGAGACTCTTTCCCGCACCTTCCGCCGCCTGGCCGACGCCGGCCTGATCGACCTGCCCGACGCCCAGCGCGTCCGCATCCTCAACCCGGACGCTCTGAGCGACGTCGCCCAAGGCGCACCTGTCTGACGCCAACCAGATCGACGATCTCCCGAACGGACATATTCAAGCCGCTTTGCCTGCGCGCGGTCGGACGCGACACGCCCCTTCGGGCCTGCCAGCGATCCTCTCGAACGCACCGGCCGCATACGAGTTGACCCGCCCCCAACCGCAGACTCTCGCGAGGCGGCCTCGAAGCACCAGGGGTTCCGGCTCGCCCGTACGATCCGGACGATCCTGCCCGGTTGTGACGCTTGGGGAACCAGGCGGCCGACGGCCCTTCAGGCCGCGCCGTCAGGCTCAGGAAGATGGCCGGGCGGCGAGCATGGAAGCACGCGAGCGGAAGACGATAGCGAATCGCGGTTTCAGATGTCTTCGTCCGGCTCCATGAGAGCAGGCGACTCCGACGGCGCGCGCCGGGCGCCGGGTCGGATCGCCAGCGCCTCCAGGGCGTCTCGCTCCACGACGCCGCGGAGTTGCTCTCGCGGAATGATCGGCAGGTTGGTGCCCTGCACCATATGGTTGATGCTGTACAGCGTCTCGATGCAGTTGGCGGCGGAGGTGTAGGGGAACCCGCTGCCGAAGAGCAACTTGTCCATCACGCCGTGATGGTGCGCGCCCAGCAGGGCCTGATACGCCTCCCACGGATGGTGCAGCAGCCAGCTTACGTCCGAATAGACGTTGGGATGCTTGGCCAGCAGGACGATCGTCTCCGCCACCCACGGATAACCCAGGTGGGCGATGACCATCTTGAGGTCGGGGAACTCTCGTGCCACCTCGTCCAGCAGCACGGGCTGGGCGTACTCCAGCTTGCACGCCGTCGTCATGTGGATGCCTGGATGGAACAGGACCGGCATCTGGAGTTCGTTCGCCTTCGCGTACACGCGCATGGCGCGGGTGTCGGTCGGATGATAATCCTGGGCCGCCGGCGCCACCCCGACGCCCTTCATGCCCAGTTCCTTGCGGGCACGAACCAGAGCCCCGATCGCCTCCTCCGGAACCGACGGATCCACCCCGGCAAACCCGATGAGCTTGTCCGGGTAGCGCCGCACATAGTCGGCCACCAGCGTGTCGGGAATCTCGGCGCCGAGGTAGTGGCTCTTGAAGCCAAGCACGATAACCGTATCCACGGGGCGCGAAGCTTCGTAATGCCGCTCCGCGCCGGCACGGGCGGGCGCACCCTCCAGCCGGGTGAGCGCAGGCAGCCCCAGCCGACTCCGCGTCCACGGAAGATCGCGCCCCAACTGCGACATGGATTCCCAAATATGCGTGTAGCAATCTACAATCATGTGCGTTGCTCTACGGCTGCCGCTCCACCTTCCACCGGGCTGAACTGTAGCCGTCAGGTTACGGAAGGTCAATTGCACGCCGCCGGACCAGGAGCGATCGGCAACCCCCAACAAACAACAGAGCCATCAGCCCCAGTTCGGCCCCGAATGCACCACAGGCCGACCTGCGTCCGGGAAACGATGGCGCCGACACCGTGGACGCGTTCCGTGATTCCTGTGCCACGTTCACGGCGTCCTGGACCGCCGCCGCCCCGGCCGAGCTCGTCACGGCCTCTAACGCCGCGTTGAGCGCGGTGAACTGCCGCCCGAAGGCAGAGCCGCCGCCGGTGCCATCCGGCAGGCTCCTGACGCGGGTGAGGAAGCGAGCTTCCAGAATCGTCGGCCGGTCCGTCGGAACGTCGTACTCGTAGGTGATGGCCTGATTCGGGATCAGAGCCACACGAAACAGGCCCAGCGGCTCGATCGCATCGGACACCGTCGCCTGTGCCCGCGCGTCCGAACTGGTGTTTGAAAACAGAAGCTCTGATCCGCCGAACTCGTAGACGAGCGATCCAAGAGGCGCCGCGGTCACCCGGCCCTCCGCGGTGCCGGACAGCCGCAGACCTGTTGAAAACAACTCAGTAGAGACGGACGCGCCTGCCACCCGATAGACCGTCACCTGGATTTCCGCTTCCAGGCCCCGCAGATCACGCCCCGAATCCTGAGTCCACAGAATCAGTGCGCCAGAAAGGAAAATCTCGCTGCTGGCGCGGGATTGCCCGAACGAAAGGCCGAGGTCGCCCGCGGTCAGACGAATCGTCCGCGTTTCGACCGCCTCGGACTGAACTGAATATGCGGTGGCCGGCCCCCGGGACACGCACGTGGTTTCGAGCCCGAACTCCGCCGGATTGGCGCTGCCCGTCGGGCGGGTCGGGTCACGGAAATCGGTGAACGCGAATGCCACGTCCGTCAAGTCGCCGGGGTTCCCCAGCACGACTCCGACCTCCAGCGGAAACCCGGACTGAGTCTCGGGGAACTGTTCGAACGCGGCATCGGACGAAACCAGCGCGTCGTCAGCATACTCCTCGGCCTTCGCGGCGATCTCGGCGCGGATGTCAAGAATCTCCGCACGGCCCGGCGCGTTCAGGCCGCCGACCGCCAACACGACACCCAGCACCGCATACGAGATTCTGTTGCGAATTGCCGCCATCTGAAACGTCCTCCCCGAAAACCCACCAGGCTCATCCGTACTCTACGAGCCCGGAGCGGGCAAGTCGAGCCCTCTCCGCCGCAGCCGCTCGCCCACCAGATAACAGGCCGGCACGATGATCGGACGGATCACGAACGTATCCAGAAGAATGCCCAGAGCAAAAGCGAACCCCAGTTGCTGGTAGAACGTCAATCCGGTCGCGGCAATCGACCCCAGAGTGGCCGCCATGATGAGCCCGCAACTGCTGATGACCGGACCCGTGGTCACGATCCCCCGCAGGGTGGCCTCGGCCGGCGACCGATTCCGCCGTTCCTCCAGAATGCGGGAAACCAGGAAGATGTTGTAATCCTGGCCCACCGCCATCATAATGACGAACAGGAACAGCTTGACTTTCCAGTCCAACGCCTCCCGGTGCAGCCCCACCCGAAACGTCCAGTCGGTGACCGCCAGTGTGGCAAGATAGAGAACCAGCGTGGCAATCACCATGATCAGAGTCAGCCCCGGTCGTCGCACCCAGATCAGCACGACAATTCCGATAGCCGTCGCCGCGCAGATCATGATGCGTATCTGGTCGACATCCGACAGCGCTTTGATGTTCAGGATGTATGGCGTCAGCCCGATCGCATGAAGTCGAACGTTCCCCTCCCCGTTGCGTGCCGCCCAGTCTTCGACTCCGCGGGTCAGGCGCGAGCAGAGGTCCATGGCGGCGTCCGAGAACGGTGGGAAAGGCTGCATGACCTCCACCCGGACGCAACAGCAATCGTCGTTGACGTAATAGGGCCGGATCCATGACCGCGCCAGGAGTGCCGTCGCAGACCGCGACCCGAACGGGCTGTCCAGACTCCACACATCCGTCACGCCTTCCACCCCACGGCACGTCTGGGCCAGTCCGGCGGCAAGTCGGTCGAGCGTCTTCGGGGAGCACTCGGGAGCACTGCTCAGAACGAAGGTCCAGGAGAAAAGCTCCTCGGCGGAAAAATGCCGCTCCGCCAGCTTCTGTCCGCGAGCCGCGCTGCTGTCGCTGTCCACTACGCCGAGCGCATCATAGCGACACGGCGTGCGGCTTCCGTGCCACGCCGGGTAAGACAGCAACACGCCCATCCCCACCAGGACGCTGAGCGGATGACGCACCACCCCACGTGCCAGACGATCCCACCGTCGGCTGAGAGCCTCCTGCCCGGCCATGCCGAGCAATCGCGGCCAGAAGAGGGGCGCCCCCATCAGCCGAGCCACGGCCGGAACGAGCGTCAACGCGGCGGCCATCGAAATCACAATCGCCAGCCCCAGGACTCGACCGGCGTTGTGCGTGGGCGACAGCTCCGCCAGCAGCAGCGCGGACAGACCGATCACCGTGGTGGCCGCACTGGCCGCGATGGCCCCGCCCGTGCCCGCCGTCGCCGCAACGGCAGCCTCCGGACCCACGCCCCCGCGGGACTCCTCCCGGTATCGCGCCAGCCAGAACATCGCGTAATCCGTGCCGGACCCGAACATCAGCACCACGACAAACGTGCGCTCCAGGTTGCTCAGACCCCATCCGGCCACCGCCAGGCGATTCAAGAGTGCCAGCGCCACGTATACACTCGCGCTGATTGAGATAAGCGGAACGAATGCCGCCAGAGGCGCCCGGTACACGCAGATCAGAATGATCAGCACGGCTGCAATAGTCACCCACGTCGTACGATGATAGGCCCGGGTCGTGGCAACGCTCAGATCGCGTCCCAGGCCGCCCTCACCCGTGATCTCCAGACGCAGCCCATCCGGCAAGCCGCGATGGGCCAGCGCATCTACGGCCTCCACCTGGTCCACCGACGCCTTCACCAGGTAATTGGCGTCCATGTTGATCACGATCATGACCGCCTGCCCGTCACGGGCGATCAATCGTGACCGCAGATGTGGGTGCGTGGGCGGTGCCAGAACGCGCCAGCGGCCGTTGGCCTCCGCGATCAATCGTGCGGTCACCTCCTGGACAAAATCGTGATCCGTGGCGTGCAGACCCTCCGGTCGCTCAAAAATGAGAGTAGTACGGGTCCGCGCGACGACCTGACCGAAGGCCCGACGTGCTGCCTCCAGGGACTGATTGTAGGGCTGGTCCTCGGCCAGCAGGGAGGGCGGCTCCGCGGAGGCGACTCTCTCGGCCGGAGGGGCCGAAACCGTGAGCACCACCACTGTCCCGACCCATCCCAGCAGGACGACCCAAGGATGACGCGCTACCCAATGTCCCAGATGCAGGAACATGCGCAGCGTTTCTAGCCGCCGGAACCACCCTGGTCAAACGGATTGTCTCCGCGCCTCACCGGCGAAGTCCCGATCCGCGGACAGCCGGCATTGCGATCCTGCGAGGCTCCCGAAGCTCGTTTTCCGTCGTCGCCGGCGATAAGAGTGGCCGGCGGAGCCCCTGAAGGCCTACAGTTGGAAGAGGGAACCAGAGTGCTCCCGCTCCTGTGATTTGGTTCGCGGGAGTTGTGAGAACCGATGGGACTTGCCGTCACAATCGTCAACGGGCCGCGCCGGTCGGGCAAGAGCACGATCATCCGCCAGATGATCGCCGACGTATACCGGCCCGCACCGCACTACCTGCGGCTGACCCGCTATGACGGTGACAAACCCCGCCCGGCGCCGGGGACGGGCGGGAACCCTTGCGATTGCGGAGTCGCCAGCGCCGCCTGGGTCGAATACGACCCCCAGAGGGTGTTTGAAACACTGCCGGAGGCGCTGGCCGTCGTGGCGCGACGGGACCCGAACGCACAGGTCGTCATTGAAGCCGACGCGGATCCGTGCCTGGGCCAGGCGTTTTCCTATCACGCCCGGCTGTTCGTCATGCGCGCCCCCGTCGGCGAGCATGAGGTCTTCCGATCGTGCGCCGAGGCCGCCAGCCGGCTGCAGGCAGCGTTGAACGACACATCGACCTTCGCCACGGAGGTTTTCGGATTGTGCGGTGAGGCCGCCTTGGCGGATGACGAAGCGCACCAGAACCTGCCGGGGTTCACTCCGCTTCAGATGCAGTCATTCCTCCGCTCGCCGCTGGGTTGCCAACTGGCCCTGCGAAGCCAGTTGCAGCCCCCTTACCATGCGATCCTGGAAAGCAACGTGATCGCCATGAACGCCGCCCTGGCCGCGCTCAACCCGGACGCAGACGCTGCCCGGCGCCGGCTGGATTCGCTGGTCACCCGCCTTGCGAAGGAGTCGGCCTGCCGCGGCCGGCTGTTCTGCTGTGACTTCCTGAACCCGCAGGATCCTCGGCGTGACGAGTTGTTTGACGCTCTGCGGGCGGCGTGCTCGTGCTGATTTGGCAGCGTCATTCTTTGCTCGAGATGGTCCAGCGCCATTCTTTCACGCCGAAACACTCAGTTGCATATTCGATGACTCTGCGAAACGCATCGCTCGCTTTGGCACGTTCGATCAACTGCACCTTGGTGAGTGGAAACGGCTGTCCCTCGCCACTGAGGGCGATGCGCAACCAGCCGGCGAACTCGGGGGGATCGCGCAGGTAGATGGCCAGGTTGGGTCCCACCTCGAAGTTCAGCTCCGAAATCTCCAGATACGCCTCGTTTCCGCAGAAGGACAGGGTGCTGAGGATTTCCTGGCTGGGCTGCAGACCAACGATCTCCAGCTCGGCGAAGGGCACACGTTCGGCCGCCAGCAACTGCTGGCATATCTTGTACACCGGCCCCTCCGCGGAGAAGAACGGGCCGATGTGCGTGTCGCTCATCTCCGTCCAGCTTGGCGGCTCGTACACGCCGGAGGCGTCACAATCCACCTGCTCCGCCCGCCGAGCCTGCGCGACCAGCTTCTTGACCAGAACATTCAGGTCCGGCTTGGCCGCCTGCCGGCGAGCCTCGCCGTTGGTGTCGAGAATGCCATAGCACGCCAGTTCACGCTCGGCATCGGCGGACGAGCCCCCTGCCACGGTCGCGATGAACCGCCTGACTTTCTCGGGAAACACATCCACCCAAGTCGGGCTGTAAACGATGATGTCTGTCCAGAACGACACGACGCCGGCTCCTCGATCTGCGCCTCAGAACCGCATTATACGCCCACGGCAGCCCTTTGCGACGCCCCCCCCCGCTCCGTCAGTCGCCGCGAACAGCAGACGAGCGCTTGGGCTTTCCCCGGCTCTTACGAAGGGCCTTCGCCGGGCGCTTGCGTACTTTCGCCATTTTTCCCAAAACGCCTATTTTGTCTCGACGGCTTTCTCCGTTTGTGACGGGACGACGGGGCAGATGCATCGCAATGCTCTGCCGGCCACAAAGAAACGCTCCGGTGAGGGATTGGGGAGAGCGCATAATCGCTGCAAGATCGCCCTGCGCGACGACTTCGCCACCCCGAACGCCCGGCCCCGGTCCGAAATCCACGATCTCATCCGCGCACCGCATCGTGGCCTCGTCGTGCTCGACCACGATCACGGTGTTGCCCATGTCCCGAAGCCGTTCCAGAGAGTCCAGGAGTCGCCGGTTGTCGCGAGCGTGCAGGCCGATACTGGGCTCGTCAAGAACATAGAGCACACCGACCAGGCCCGAACCAATCTGACCCGCCAGTCGGATGCGCTGCGACTCGCCCCCGGAAAGCGTTGGCGCCGCGCGATCGAGCGTAAGGTATCCCAACCCGACGTTTTGCAGAAAAGCCAGCCGGCCGTGGATTTCCTTGACGACCTCCTCCGCGATCACCCGTTGCGTGGGCGTCAGGGCGAGTTGGCTGATGAACTCGCCGGCCGCATCGATGGACAGGGCCGAGAACTCCGCAATGCTTCGTCCGCCGACCCGGACAGCCAGTGCCTGGCGATTCAGACGCCGGCCATGACAATCCGAGCAGACGCTCTGGGTCATGTACTTCTCGTAAAACGCGCGGACCAGCGGCGAGCGGGCTTTCTTGTGCTTCTCCCGCAGTTCCGCGACCACTCCGGCGAATGTGCCGCCATGCCGCCAGACGCCGCCCGGCGTTCGCCATTCAAAGGTAATATGAGCGTCTCCCGTGCCATACAGCAGGGCCTGCCTGGCCTTCTCCGGCAGATCGCACCAGGGCGTTTTCAGATCGAACCCGACGTGCCGGGCCACCCCTTCGTAGAGGTGCCGCCGCCATCGGCCGATCCGCGTGCGCATCGGTTCAATCGCCAGGCCGAGAAACGAACGTCGGGGACGTGGCACCAGCCGCTGCGGATCGAAGTCGAAACGCGTCCCGAGGCCGTCGCACGCCAGGCACATGCCCGTCGGCGAATTGAAACTGAACATCTGCGGGGACGGCGGTGCGAAACTGACGCCGCAGGCCGAGCAGGCATACTGTGACGAGAGCAACAGGTCGCCCTCGCGTGCCCGGCGGCTGGACGGCCCCTCGGCCCGCGCCACGATCAGCGTTCCGTTTCCGACACGAAGGGCCGTCTCCACGGATTCCGCCACGCGGGATCGGGCGGCCGGTCCCAGCGTGATCCGATCCACCACGACCTCTATGTCGTGTCGGGTGTTGCGATTGAGCCGCGGCTCGTCACCCAGAGCGACCACCTGACCGTTCACCCGGACACGTGCGAACCCCTCCCGCCGCAGGTCGTCAAAAAGATCGCGGAACTCGCCCTTCTGCCCGCGAACGACCGGGGCCAGGATCAACACCTTCGCCCCGCCGCCCTGGGCCATGATGCGCTCGGCGATCTGTTCGCGTGTCTGAGCGGAGATGGGCCTGTCGCAATCCGGACAGTGCTGTGTTCCGATGCGCGCATAAAGAACGCGCAGAAAATCATGCACCTGCGTGATGGTGCCGACCGTGCTGCGGGGGTTCCAGCCGCTCGTCTTCTGCTGGATCGAAATGGAGGGACTCAGCCCGGTCACCAGGTCCACGTCCGGCTTGGCCAGTTGACCCATGAACTGCCGCGCGTAGGAGGACAAAGACTCGAGGTACCGGCGTTGCCCCTCGGCATACAACGTGTCAAACGCGAAGCTGCTCTTGCCGCTTCCGGAGACGCCCGTGAAGCAGATGAGCCGGTTCCGAGGCAGCGTGAGCGTCACCCCCTTGAGGTTGTGCTCACGCGCCCCTTTGACGGTGATCGAGCTGGGTTCCATAAGCCGAGATCACATTCCCGAGTCAGGACGGCCCGACGTTCAACGCCCGGCGGTCTCTGCGGCGGGCGCCGACGTCGGGGGCGGCGTCCGGGTTGCCAGATGACGCCGACCGGGGACGAAACCGACGTTCAACACCCTCCAATAGCCGCCTTCCTTCACCAGCGTCAGCATCGCCACCGCCGCCGCGTTGGCGTCGCCGCTGGGGTCGGCCATTTCCACGAGGACGTATTTTTCCACGGCGGCGGCGTCATCCGCGAGCTTCGGCCGGTCTTGCACAACCATGGCCTGCTCCGCCTGCGACCACTCGACGTCGAAGCTGTCTACATAATAGGCATACGTCGGGGCCCACGAGTCCACCACGGCGTAGACCGTCTCGTCGCGGTCGGCCTTGTACTGAGGTCGGGTTCGTTGATGCACCTGCTGGTATTTGCCGAAGATCGCATCCGGCGCGCACAGGTCCAGTTGCCGTCGAAGCGCCTCCTGCCGAGCAGGGGCGGAGGTCGCCCGAACATCGTCGCGAATCGCCCTCAGCAGAGCGTACGCCACCTGCTTCGGAGACGCCGACCGATCCAGCACCACGTTCCCGTCCGTCACCGTCCGGACGGTGACGTGCGGAACCTCCCGGCCGGCCAGGCGCGTGTCCTGGCGACACCCGGTTGCGCCCGCGGCAACGAGCACCACCATCCAGACCCGGATACCGAGTGCCCCGATCCGACAAGCTGCACGGCCACCGCCCGCGCCCGACTCCGCCGTGTTCCAATCACCGTTCCACAGCATGGCTCACCTCTGTGCCGTTGTTCGGCCCGACCCGCCGGCCGGACGTCTCCATTCGGTATCGGCAGCAGTCTACCCGGCACACACGCGGCTGAAAAGCCGCGCGTTGAGATCGGATGCGAGCGGCGGTACACTCCACCCTCCCGGCGGAATGGGAATCATGACAGGTTTTCAGAGCAATCTGTGGGCCCCGTGGCGGATGGAGTTCATCCGCTCTCTTCAGGACGAGGGCGGTGCGCACGGCTGTTTTTTCTGCGCATACTGGGCGGACCCCGGCAACGACGAAACCCATCTGGTGGTCTGGCGTGAGAAACACTGTTTCGTCGTGATGAACCGCTTCCCGTACACCAGCGGCCATTTGCTCGTCGCAACGTCCGCCCATGAAGGCGATCCGGTGCGCTTCACGGACGAGCAGAACGCAGACCTGACCCGGACAACCTGGCGAGCTGTCGCACTGCTGCGGCGCACATTGCAGCCGGAAGGTTTTAACGTCGGCTCCAACCTCGGGGTCGGCGCCGGCGCGGGCGTGCCGGACCACTACCATTGCCACATAGTGCCCCGCTGGGTGGGCGACACGAACTATATGTCCGTGCTCGGCGGCGTCCGCGTCATTCCGGAAGACCTCAACGTGCTGTACGCTCAGCTTGTTCAGCACGCGGTGGAAATGGGCCTTCGCGATCGTCCCTTCGCCGGTGAAATCCATGCCTGAGACCCCGCAACCGAGGCTGGCCTCCTATGCCGTCCGGTCTGCCGGTTCTCGTGGCCGCGTGCACCCGGAACCGCCCGACCCGATCCGCGACGCCTATGGCCTGGACCGACACCGCGTGCTCTGCAGCGCCGCCTTCCGACGGCTGGAATACAAGACGCAGGTGTTCGTCACCTTCGAAGACGACCACTTTCGCACCCGGCTGACACACACACTGGAAGTGGCCGAGATCGCCCGGCGACTGGCCATTGCCCTGGACGTGAACCCCACCTTGGCCGAGGTGATCTGCCTCGCACACGATCTGGGGCACCCTCCCTTCGGACACGCCGGCGAGATGGCCCTGCGTGACCTCATGCGTGACCACGGGGGTTTCGAACACAACCGCCAATCGCTGCGGATCGTGGATTACCTGGAACACCCCTACCCGGCATTTCGCGGGCTGAACCTGACCTTCGAGGTGCGCGAGGGGATCGCCAGGCACGAAACCGCCTATGACCGCCCCAACGAGACCGCCAGCCCCGGCGATTCCGAGTTCCGCACGACCGACCCGTGGCTCACGGTCGAGGGCCAGATAGCCTGCCTGGCCGATCAGCTTGCCTACGACGGGCACGATCTGGAAGACGCCATCGGGGCCGGCCTGATCGACGAGGCAGACATCCGGGCGGTTTCGCTCTGGCGGACGGCGGCGGAGCCCGTGCGGACCGCCCACCCCGACCTGCCCCTCCCGGCGATTCGGCGTCCCATTCTGGACGCTCTGCTGAACGCGCTGCTGGCGGATGTGATCGCCGAGTCGCAGCGCCGCATTGCCATCGCCTGCCCCGAGAGTCCGCAGGCCGTCCGACAGGCTGCCAACCCCCTTGTCGCCTGTTCCGATGCAATGCATTCGGCGCTCCGGGAGCTGGAGACGTTCTTGTTGGAGCGGGTCTATCGCCACACCCGGCTCGTGCGGATGGACGCCAAGGCCCGGCGCTTCGTGGAGCGTCTTTTTGGCGCCTACGCCGCCGACCCGCGAATGCTGCCGGAACGGTACTTCCGCCGGGTCGACGAACAGGGCGTCCACCGGGTCGTCTGCGATTACATTGCCGGTATGACCGACCGCTACTGCCAGGACGACTACAAGCGTCTCTTCGAACCCTTCGAGCGTGTATAGCCCATATGTGTCGGCGGCCGGCCCGCGTATTCCATCCCGGGACCGACCCGGCGGGGGGCTTCGCGCGGTGTGGCGCGGGACTCGGAAATCAACGTCGCCCGCGTTTTCTCGCCTTGCGCCGGTCCTTTTTCGATATTTGACGTCGGCTGGCGGCCGTGCTGCCTTTGGCCTTGAAGGTTCCGCCGCCGGCCATCATCTGCGACAGGCTCGAGGTGATCCGCATCCGATCGAGCATCGACCGGCCTGCCATCATCTTCATTGCGTCCCGCATCTGGCCGAAGGCCTTCACCAGCCCGTTCACGTCCTGCGGTTCGGTTCCGCTGCCCCTGGCGATGCGGCGCCGCCGAGAGTGATCGATCAAGGCCGGCTTGGCCCGCTCTTTCGGCGTCATGGAGAGAATGATCGCTTCGAAACGCGCGATTTCGCCTTCATCAATCTCGGCATCGGGAATCTGCCCGCCCAGTCCGGGGATCTTTTTGAGCATGTCGCGCATGGAACCCATCTTCTGGACCTTGCGGAGCTGGGCCAAGAAGTCCTCAAGGGTCATCTGGCCCTTGGCCATCTTCTTCTCGAGCTTGGCCGCCTCCTGCGCGTCGTATTGCTCCTGCGCCTTCTCGACCAGGCTCAGCATGTCGCCCGCCCCGAGAATGCGCCCGGCGATCCGGTCGGGATGAAACGGCTCCAACGCGTCAAGCTTCTCGCCCACGCCGATAAATTTGATCGGCTTGCCGGTGATACGTTTGGCCGACAGGGCCGCCCCGCCGCGCGTGTCGCTGTCAAACTTCGTGAGGATCAGACCGTCCAGCTCGAGCCGGTCGTTGAAGGCCTTGGCGGTGGCGACGGCGTCTTGGCCCGTCATGGCGTCCAGGACAAGGTAAATCTGGTGCGGCGCGCACGTGGTGGCGACCTGCGCCACCTCTGCCATCATTTCCTCGTCAATAGCCAGGCGGCCGGCCGTGTCCAGAATCACCACGTCCCGATCGGTTTTCTTCGCGTGGAGGATGCCGTTGCGACAGACCTTCACCGCGCTGAGGTGTCCGCGTTCGGTGTAGACCGGCACGCCCACCTGTCCGCCGACGACTTCCAACTGGTCGATGGCGGCCGGGCGCTTCAGGTCGGCGGCGACCAGGAGCGGCCGTTTGGCCCGCTTGAGAATCAGGCCGGCCAGTTTGCCGCAGGTGGTCGTCTTGCCGGAGCCCTGGAGACCGGCCAGCAGCAGCACCGTCGGGCCGGGGGTGGCGAACGGAATGCGCGGATCCACCGGTCCCATCAGGTTGACCAGCTCGTCGTGCACGATTTTCCACATGAGCTGGTCCGGCTTGAGGGTGCGGATGACTTCCTGCCCGATCGCCTTGTTGCGCACCTCCTCGCAGAAACCGCGTGCCACCTCTACATGCACGTCGGCCTCCAGCAGGGCCGTTCGGATCGCCCGCATAGCCTCGTCGATGTTGTCCTCGGTGATGCGTCCGCGCCCGCGCATGGAGCGGAAGATGTCGCCGAACCGTTCCGTGAGGGTATCGAACATGAGCTCCGTTGAACCTCGCTATCCCGGGGGCCGCCGCGGCCGCAAGACGGCCGACTGATTCACCCTCTTTTACCGCCATCCGCCGTACGGGGCAAATGGCTTCGCAACTCAACGTCGCCGTGTTAGACTTCCAGCGCTTTGTGGAATCGAAGGGCAGACCCTGCGTCCGGACGAACTGGGGTGCTGAGAGTGGCAACGACCGTGGGCAGAATGGGTTGCGTGCAGTGGGTCGCACGCGCGCTGGCGGGGATGAGCCTGCTGGCCGTCAGCGGGTGCGTGGCAGTCGGCGCGCTGAGCAGGGGAAAGACGGCCGAGAAAAGAGGAGAGTACTACGAGGCCTACGCGATCTACGCGGCCGCCGCTCGACAATCGCCGGCGAACCGCTCCGTGGCACGGGCTATGGCCCGCGTCGCCCCCCACGCCGCGCAGCACTGGAAGCGGACAGCCCATGCGTTCGAAGCGCAAGATGCCTTCGATCAGGCGTGGCGTTACTACATGCGGGCTCTTCTGATCGACCCGGCCGACGCGGCAGCCCTCACCGCGATCGAACAGATTGGCCTCCAGCATCCCGAGACCGCCGAAGCGGCCCGAATGGCCTGGCTGCGGGGCGGCGAGCGGTCGTTGCAGGTCGGGCGTGTGTCGATTCTGATCCAGGAAGAGGCGGCGGGCAGCTCCGATTCACCCGCAGAGTTGGAATCCGACGCGAGCCTTTCTGCCACGCCGGAACAGGCAGGACCGGCGGAATCATCCTCCTACGTGGGCAGCGTGGCGGAGACCACGGTCAGCCGCAAAGATCGTCGGCGCCCGCGGCGCGCGGCTCTGTGCGACGGACTGAGCGTGGAGGTCAGCGATGCGGATCGCTTCCGGGGGGCCGATTTGAGCATCTACCGCGGCGACCGGCGGGTGCTCAGAGCCCGACACCTCAAACCGGGAGAAGAAGCGTCCGTGGCCGGTCGATCCGGCTCTCAATACAGGCTGCGGGTTCTCTCGATCGAACACGCCACGGAGACGGTGCGGGTTCGACTGTTCCCGATCGCAGCTCCGCCCCCACAGAACGGGGAACACACCGGCGCGGCCCGGGTCACGCCGGTGGTACGTCCGGCGGCAGAGGCGGCGCCGGGAGGGATGAATCGGGGCGGCCCCACCGGCCACGCGGGCTTCGCGGCGGCTGCTCCGAGTGGCCTGGACCACGGCCCGGCGGCCTGGCTCGCAGCCGCAGCTCCAACTCCTCTTCGATGATCTCGTCTCGCCTGGCGTCCATCTCATCCAGACGCGCGCGGAGCCGTTCAACGCCCTCTTCCAGACGGCGGAGTTCCTGTCGGCCGATCTCCTCGCGAAGCTGGACGTCGCGGACGACGTGTTGCCGCATCGCCTCGCGAATCCGGTCGCGGTCTTCGCCGGATGCGTGTCGATACTCACGCATGAGCCTGCGCATGGCCATCTCGTTCTTGGCCGATTCCAGGCGGAGATTGAACAAATCCGGCGGGTCCTCCTCATATGATCGAAGCAGTCGCGTCATCTCCGGCATGAGGGTTGAGAGGATTCGTTCGCCCATTTGCGGATTCTGCTCTGAGCGACTGCGAAGTTCCTGTGCGGCCTCCGGAAAATGCGTGTCGATGAAGTCCCGGACCTTCTGGCGTTCCAATTCCCCCCAGCGCTCCGAGGGGCGGCGATCCGGTCCGTGTCGGTGGTCGCGGGGGCGACGACCAGACCACGGTCCGGGCGTCCGGTGGGAACGATCCGCGTCCGATGAATCGGCCGCTGGTTCGGCATCCGCCGGTCGGGAAGCCGCGATCTCCGGCTGATCCGGCCGCGGGGAGACTCCTTGGTCACTTCGCACCGCCGAGACTGCCAACAGGCTCAGGCCGGCCAGCGCCACGATTCCGAATCGAAAGAACCTGCCGCATACCATGTGTAGTCTTCTCCCGCCTGCAAAACAGCGCCCGGCGTTTTCAGGGAATCCAACTCATCGCGCAGCTTCTCCCACAGGGGAGCGGACGGGGTCTCCGTCTCATCGTAGCCGTTTTGAATCGCCGCGCTCTCGGCAAACCCGAGTAACTCTTCTTCCAGTGCATCCAGGTTCGGCAAAGACACCGCGTGAACCGGGTCTGCCATGCTCTCCTCCGCATACTCCAGCAGCGCATCCAGTGCGCTCAAAGAAACCTGAGGAGCGGGACTCCCCGTCGGGCGATGGAGCATCACGACCATCGCCACGACAGCCGCGATTGCCGCCGGTCCGCCGACCCACAAAGGAATCAGGCGGTGGACCCGGCGCCGGCCGGCCGGAGGCGCCCCGCCCGCCAGCTCAACCCGAACTGCCCGTTTGACCCGGGCCAGACAGGCCGGATCGACCCGAACCGTCGAGATGCCCTGCAAACGCAACTCGTCCGCGGCGATCCGGATCTGGAGTTTGAGATGTTCGAGTGACCCAGGGCCGGGCGTGGCGGGGGCATGGTCCTTCAACCACTGCTCGGCCCGCTCGATCTCCGCCATCATTCGGCGTTCCTCAGGCGTCATCCCCAGCCTCCATCTCCTTTCGCAGCCTGGCCAATCCGCGATGGGCCCGGGCCAAGGCCGTTCCCAGAGGCGTACCCATGATCTCGGCGATCTGGGCGAAGGTCATCTCGGAGAAGTGTCGGAGCATGATCACCTCTCGTTCAGGCTCCGGCAGAGAGGCCAGACCCCGCTGAAGGGCGTCGGCCTCCTCCTGCCTCTCCAGGCCGCCGGAGGGGCTCGCTGAGGCAGTTCGGCCGTCTATCGCCTCCCAGGCCCCCGCCTCCACGGTCTTGGCGTCCGCATCAGACAGCAGGGACTGGACAGCAGGCCGTCGCCGGGCCCGTCGGATATGGTCTCTGCCCAGGTTGGCCGCGATACGGAAAAGCCAGCTCTCCAGGTTCCCGCGGTGTTCGTAGCGGGGCAGGGTCCGAACCACTCGGACAAACAGGTCCTGTAACAGGTCTTCCGCGTCCGTTCGGGAGCCGGTCATTCGAAAAAGGAAGCCAAACAGACGGTTGGCGTACTGGTCGACGAGGGCGTCGTACGCTGACGGTTCGCCCTGCCGGGCCCGCTCGATCAGGGTCGTCTGGTCGTCCATTTCCATGTCTGTCCCGAGCGCCTAACGCCCGGCCGGCCTGCATATTGCGGGCCGGCCCGGGTCCTCCCGGGAAAGTCCATTTCCGGGGGTTGAAAAGCGTATCAAAGGCCCTACACTATGGGATTCTCCGGTCCCCGGCAGGGTCCGGGGGCTTGTATCGCGGAGATCAAGAACCATGCCACGCGTGTGCTATTATACCGGCAAGAAGACCCGTGCGGGACGGCAGTACACCCATCGGGGAAAAGCCAAATACCTCGGCGGCGTCGGACGGAAGGTCACGGGCAAGACCAAGCGGACGTTCCAACCGAATATTCAGCGGGTGCGGGCCTTGGTGGACGGCAGGGTCTGCCGGATCAAGGTGTCTGTGAAGGCCATTCGGATGGGATTGGTCGTCAAGCCGCCCAAACGGAACTGGTCGCCACCGGAAACCGCGCCAGCCGAATAGCCCCACGGAACGATTGGGACGTTCCGGCATGAGCGGGTGTATGTGCGATTCTCTGGCGAGGCGCCGGGCGTCTCGCCTTTTTTCTTCGCAGAGCGATTTCTCTTGGGCGCCCGAATCGACGAAGCTCTGGTCCGGCACATCGCCATGCGGTCACGGCTGAACGTGACGGACGCAGAGCTGTCGCGGTTCGCTTCGGAGTTGTCCTCCGTTTTCACGTACCTGGACCTGCTGGCCGAGGTAGACACTCAGGGCGTCCCGCCCACCGAGCACGTGCTGGCCGCCCTCAACGTGCTGCGGGCGGATGAGGTCCGGCCGTCGCTCGGGCCGCAGGCCGTGCTGGGCAACGCTCCCCAGCGGCAGGACACCTTCTTCCGCGTACCCAAGGTGCTGGACCAGGATAGTGCGTGAGCAGAGCCCATGACGCTGGCGGCCACAGCACGGGCAATCCGGCAGCGGGCCCAATCCGCGGAAGAGACGGTGCGGACCTGTCTGGACGCGATCGCACGCCGGGATGGCGGGCTGGGGGCGTTCCTTCACGTGAAAGATGCCCGGGCGGTGGCGCGTGCCCGGGATGTGGATGCCGCGATCGCCAGCGGCCAGAACGTCGGACCGCTGGCCGGCGTGCCGGTGGCCGTGACGGACAATCTCTGCACCACGTTCGGCGTCACATCCTGCGCGTCGCGCACGCTGGCGGGCTTCCATTCACCCTACAACGCTCATGTGATGGACCGCCTGGAAGCGGCCGGCGCCGTGATCGTCGGCAAGACCAACTTGGATGAATTTGGGCTGGGCAGCAGCACCGAGACGAGCGCTCTGGCAATCACGCGGAACCCGTGGGATGCCCAGCGGGTGCCGGGCGGATCGTCCGGTGGCTCCGCCGCGGCCGTGGCACTGGGCCTGGTCGACGCCGGCCTGGGCAGCGACGCCGATGGGTCCATTCGTCAACCGGCGTCTTTCTGTGGCGTTGTGGGGCTCAAGCCGACGTATGGCCGGGTGTCTCGATACGGGCTGGTAGCGTCCGCCGGCAGCCTCGATCAGATCGGTCCGTTCGCTCGGACGGTCGAGGACGCCGCCCTGCTGTTGGGCGTGATCGCCGGGCACGATCCGCGCGATTCCATGTCGGCGGATTGTCCCGTGCCGGACTACGCCGGCGGGCTCGACCGGCCTTTGACTGGGCTTCGGATCGGCGTCGCGACCGAGCAGCTCGGCCCCAGGCTGGATGACGAAGTCCTTAAGGCGGTCGAGAGCGCTCTGGCGACGCTCCGGGAACAGGGCGCCGAACTCGTGGAAGTCCGCCTGCCGCATATGCGGTACGCGCTTGCATGCAACTACCTGATCGTCACGGCGGAGGCGTCCAGCAATCTGTCGCGATACGATGGCGCGCATTATGGCTTCCGAGCGCCAAACATCGACGAATTGATCGAGATGTATTCCGCCTCGCGCGGGGAGGGATTCGGCCCGGAAGTCAAGCGGCGGATTCTGCTTGGAACATACACGCTGTCCAGCGAGTGCTATGACGCCTATTATCGCAAAGCGCTCAAGGTTCGAACCCTGGTGCGACAGGACTTCGAAGAAGCGTTCCGGACGGCAGACCTGATCGCGTCGCCGGCCACGCCGACCACGGCGTTCAGGCTTGGCGAACGGTCGGACAACCCGCCGGCCGTGTGCACCGCGAAGGTGTACACGGCGGCCGCCAGCCTGGCGGGCATCCCGGCCATCAGTGTCCCCTGCGGGTTCGACAGCCTTGGGCTGCCCATCGGGCTGCAACTCATGGGGCCGGCGTTCGGCGAGGAGATGCTGCTGGCGGCAGCCCACCAATACCAGCGTGTGACGGATCATCATCTGCGGCGTCCGCCGGTGGAAGCGGATACATAGGCCGAAAGCTTGTCAACGCATCAGCCAGTTCGAGTATGGCGGGCACGGTTCGTCGCCCCGGTCAGCCGTCCGCCGATTGAAAACGGCGCCATCGCGTCGCGTGGCGGTCGGATCACCGCGGTCGGACCGGCCGGCGAGGTGTCCGGCGATCACGTTGAAGATCTGGGGGACGTTGCCCTGGTTCCCGGGTTTGTCAACGCCCACACGCATTTCGAGCTGTCGTACCTGGCCGATCGGATCCCTACCGATCGGGGTTTCACCCCCTGGCTGGAGAACCTGGTTCGGACCCTGCGAACAGACGCCCACGCGCAGCCGATGGTGCGGCAGGCCGTACAGTCGGCCGTTCGGCAATCGCTGGCTGCGGGTGTAACGACGATCGGCGATATTGCGCGTCTGCCATCGGTCGTTGGGCCGGTGTTGGCGGCCACTCCGCTGCGAGGGGTGTTATTCGCCGAAGTGGTTGGGATCGGCAAGCTCCGCGCGGATTTCCTTTCGAAACTGGAAGCGGCCACAAACGGTGTTGTGGCGACGGACAGGCTGCGCGTCGGCCTCTCGCCGCACGCTCCCTATACGGTGGAGCCCGTTGACCTGCGGCGTTGTGCTTCGCATGCCGGGAGAATCGGCCTGCCGCTGTGCATCCACGTGGCGGAGACCCCGGATGAGGAGGCCTTCACCACCACCGGCGACGGGCCCCTGCGAGAGTACCTGGAACGTCTGGGCGTATGGGATGACGCGGTCCCCTGCCCACGGTTACGCCCGGTGGATCTGCTGGCGATTTGCGGCCTGTTAGGGCCGCGGACGCTTCTGGCTCACGCCAATTACGTGTCGGATGACGACATCCGGCAGATCGCGCAAGCCGGAGCCGGTGTGGCGTACTGTCCGCGGACCCATGCTGCGTTCGGGCACGCGCCTCACCGCTTCCGCGACATGCTGGCCGCCGGTGTATGCGTGTGCGTCGGCACGGACAGCCTGGCGTCCAATCCGTCGCTGTCCGTGTTGGATGAGCTGCGGCATCTCCATCGAGTGCATCCGGACGTTCCGCCCCCGGTGCTGCTGGCCATGGCTACGCGTCACGGTGCGCAGGCCCTGGGCTTGGACGCGGTGGTCGGTGCGCTGGAGCCCGGAAAGGATGCGGATTTCGTGGCCGTTCCCATCGCCGACGACGGTCCGGCCGACCCGATCGCCAATGTGCTTTCGTCGACGCTGCCGCCGCTGCGAACCTACGTTCGCGGGGGGCCGGTCGTGTTGTGATCGTTCGTCGGCGACTCCGTGAGAGCCAGGCCGCTGTATCCCAGGAATCCCAGGAAACTGAACAGGCAGGCAATCAACCACACCGGCCAGCCGATCCAATCCCAGAGCAGCACTCCCAGGCCAGGCATGACCAGACCTCGCAATCCGCTCAGCGTCACGTGAATGCCCATGTAGATTTCCGCCTGGTCCGGGTGGGCAAAATGCAGATGGCCGAGATTGTACGCCAGCGCCCCGCCGGCATTGGCCAATCCCAGAAAGATCGCTCGGAGCGTGAAGACGCCCAGGGCAAGCGCAATGGCTGCATCGCCGACCCGGTCGGCATACAACACCAGCAGCGTCCCCGCGGTCCCGGTCGCGATGGATCCGAACCAGCACAGCCCGTTGACCACGCGAAACGGCAGAACACCCACCCGGTCAAACCAGTGCCCGAGCCCGCGCAGGGCCAGCAACATCACGAGCTTCGGGATGCCGTCCAGCAGGGCCGTGGCGATGAAAAATGTGCGCGGGTTGCCGCCCATCAGCCTGGGCAGATCGCCGGCGACGACAAAAATGACCACCGTGCGCACGAGCAGGTTCCCCACGCCACTGGACATCAGCGATATCATGTAGCGGGTGAAACGCGGGTCGTCCCGGAAGATACCGACGGCCTGTCGGCAGAGAACGATCGGGTTGGCGGCGTCCCACGCGCGGATCCGGCGCGCCGAGCCGGATGCGACCGGACCACCGAGTCGGCTGATCTCGGCGGCCTCTCCCCGAACGCGGACCTTTCGGATAATCAGAGTGCCGACCGCTCCGCACAGGGCAATGAACGGGAAGACCAGACGGTACGATCCGGGCCACTTGTCAAAAAGGGCGGCCGTGGCCATGACGGCCACGATCCCCGTGAGGGCCCGGACCATCTGGAACCAGGCGGTGGCCTGGCCGCGGACAGAAACGGGGTAGTTCGCTCTCCACAGCGCGGTGCGGACGGTGATCACACCGGTCATGAAAAACTGCGAGGCGGCCATCTGGGCGACAAAACACCAGGTTCCCCAGGGGCTTGCCGGGGTCAGAACAACAGACGCCAGGGCCGCCGTGACGCCGCCGCAGGCCACGGTCATCAGGGCGATTTTGCGGCGTCCGACGCACAACGCACCCCAGACCATGCTGGTGATGTACACTCCGACAGGCGCGGTGGAGGCGATCCACACCTGAAGCGAGCTGCCGCGGAACATCTCCTGCACCACCACCGCGGCGAAGTTGCCCTCCACCACGCCGGCCACCAGCCCCCACGGCAGCATATGCAGGAACTCGTACAGGTAGTTTCGGCGGCAGAAAACCGGCAGGCGTTGAACCGCGATGCAATCCACGAAGTTCGGTCTCCAGGAAGGCGGCGTCGAGGCACCGCCGCTCCGCTCGATTCCGCAGGAACGTCAGGCAGTCGATCGAACCGCGGCTCTCGAGGGGTTCCGGCGCCGGTTCGATTCCGGTCCGGGCGCCTGTTCCGACGCGCGAAACCGCGCCCCGCCCATTCTGGCGGATGTCACTGGGGTGGCGTGGCAGGCAGCACGCCCACGCCGCGCAGCGCCTGCACGATGGCGTCCGCGTATCGGCGGGCCCCTTTGGGGTTGTTGTGGCCGACGGACGCGTAGAGGCACGGCAGGAGTTCCGGCGCGGCTTCCGGCTTTCGACAGGCCTCCGCGCGGTAATCCAGGAGCGGATCTTCGGGAAACAGCGGCAACGAAACGCCCAGCTTCTCTTCCAGCTCCGGCCGGCTTACCAGGCCCCAGAGAAAGGCATCCGGGGCGAAGACAGCGTTCTGCGGCCCGAAGCCGGGATCCACGAACACGATCGGAGGATGACCTCTGGTGGCGTCCATCGCGGTCGCCACGGCGCGCTGCAGACTCTGTCGCGCCACGGCGTCGAACACGGCGGAATTTCGAATCACCAACTCGATGCCCGCCCGCAACTCGTCCAGATCCTCCGGCGGAAGCTCGGCCGACAGAGCCAGTGCCTCCAGTTGGGCAACGTCCGTCTCGACGCTGACAAACTGAAAATAGCCGGTTACCACGATTACCGCGTTGGGGGCCCGTTCGCGCACGAGCCGAAGCAGCCCGACCATCTCCGTCTCGCAAACGTCGCGAGTGAGGTCCGCCAGCGCGTTGCTGTCCACGTCCACAGACAACAAGGTGCTGAAGACTCCGACATCGTTGATGCAGCCGTCCATCAGAACCAGATCGAGGGCTTCGGGCGATTCCAGCTCCTGAGCCTGCACCGTGATCGAGGTGAATGCCCGGGGCACTTCGCCGTCGCAATCATGAGTGCAGGTTCCGTCGTCGGGATGGGGAACGATTCTCGCCCCGGAGACGGCTCGGATCTGCCGGACGACGTGCTGGCCGGTCTCCTCCGCGATGGTCCGGGCAACCCGCGTGGTGAACTTGTCCTCCTCCAGCAACCCGTTGCCCCACACCATGGAATCGCCGATTGCGGCCATGTAGAAGTAGCTTGGCGCCAGCCGCAGAGAGGCCGGCAGAAGCGGCTCCCTGCTGCCGGAGCCGGTCTCCGCGAAAACGTCAAGCCGGGCCTGCTGAAGCATCCAGGCCGGCAGAAGCACGCCGAACCGCATGCCGTCGCGGGTTTCCGCCTCATCCAGCGGCGCCGGCCAGAACACCCCCGCGCCGGCCTGCAGTCGCTGCCGCACCGCAGGGTGCAGATCGGCCGGCTCGATCCGCGGGCGCAATCGACCCGGGTCCGCCACCGGGGCACGCTCCAGGGCGGTCGCCGCCCCGGTCCCTTCATGAACCAGGCGCATCTGCACATGATCCGCCCGCAGGGCCACCAGGTACATGTAGAACCCGACCACCTCGCCGGCGGTGTGGTCGGCAGAGTCCAGCCAGCCACGAAACCGAGGGCTGTACACGCCTTCGGCGCCCATCCGCGGAGCATCCAACCCCTCCGTTTTCACCACGAAAACACGATCGAGCGAGCGAACCCTCGGAGGGAGTTTCGGCGCTTCTTCAGACCGGCACCCCAGAAGGACTCCGATGGCCGCTGCGACAATCCCGGTCTGAAAAAGGCGAGGCATGGCTTCTCCGGTGAACAGGCACAACGTAGATACCGTCACGTCCGTGCCGCTGCAGAGAATACCGCCCTCCCGCCGACCTGTCCAAACCGCCCTCCGGCGAGCCCCTGACGGCCCCAGACTGTACGATTTTGTCACGAGCCTGCGCCCGAGGGGTACGGCCGTGGCGAAGGGGACTGTACACTATTGCTCCCTTAGGCTGGGACCGGCCTGCGGAACGGACCGGAAAAGCGTCTGCGAAGGAGGAGCATTGTTATGGTTCGAATCACACGGACAGGAGTGCTGGCGTGGGTGCTGTTCTGGGCGACGGGATGCCAGCCGTCCCGACCACTCACGCAGGCGGGCCCGAGCCCCAAGGCCACAACGCAAAACGTGCCCGTTCAGCCGGCGGCGCCGGTTGCGGCACCGGAATCCGAAGCGCCCGCTCATTCCGGGCAGCCCAGCGATTCCGTACCGCTTATTACACGCCGCGTGTTGTTTGGGAACCCGGATCGTGTCAGTCCGAAACTGAGCCCGGACGGAGCATGGCTGGGGTTCGTGGCGCCACTGGACGGCGTGCTGAACGTGTGGGTGGGCCCCTCGGAAGACCCCTCATCCGCCCGACCCATCACGCGAGACACCCATCGCGGGATTCGCTCCTTCTTCTTCGCGTATGACAACCGGCATGTTGTCTACATTCTGGACCGGGACGGTGATGAGAACTGGCGCGTCTACAGTGTGGATCTGACGACGCAGCAGACGCTGGAGCTGACTCCCGGCGACGGAGTGCAGGCGCAGATCCAGGAGATCAGCCCCCGGTCTCCGGAGGATATCCTGATCGGCCTGAACGATCGGGATCCCCGTTTTCACGACCTCTATCGCGTCAACATCCGCACGGGCGAAAGGACGCTGTTGCAGGAGAACGAGCAGTTTGCCGGGTTCATCACCGACGAGGAGTTCCGGATTCGCTTCGGCATGCGCATGACTCCGGATGGCGGCAGCGAACTGCTGCGCCGGGCGGACGATGCGTGGGAACCCTTCCTGGCGATCGGCCCGGATGACACCCTCACGACGCGGCCGATCGGTTTTGACGAGTCCGGGCAGACGCTGTTCATGATTGACAGTCGCCAGCGGAATACCGCCGCCCTGACCGCCGTAAACGCGCAGAACGCCGAGACCACCCTGCTGTTTCAGGACGATCAGGCGGACGTGGACGGTGTTCTTCAGCACCCGACGCGCAAGACGCTGCAGGCCGTACGGGTCAATTACCTGCGGCCAGCCTGGACGTTCGCCGACCTGCGGGCCGAGGCGGATTTTCAGCTTCTTCGCGGATTGGCGGACGGCGACATACGCGTAGTCAGCGGCAGTCTGGATGATCTGCAGTGGCTGGTCGCGATCGGCGTCGACAACGGGCCGGTTCGATTCTATCGCTTCGACCGCGCGCAGCGCAAAGCGCAATTCCTGTTCACCGGCAATCGCGCACTGGAAGGGGCGACTCTGACCAGGATGCACCCGGTGGTCATTCCCGCGCGGGACGGGCTGGATCTGGTCAGCTACCTCAGCCTGCCGGTCGGCGCGGACGAAGACGGCGACGGCCTGCCCGCCGGGCCACTGCCCATGGTGCTTCTCGTACACGGCGGGCCCTGGGCGCGAGACATCTGGGGCTATGAGGCACACCACCAGTGGCTGGCCAATCGCGGATACGCCGTCCTGAGCGTGAACTACCGCGGCTCCACGGGGTTCGGCAAGAGTTTCGTAAACGCCGGCGATCGGGAGTGGGCGGGCAGGATGCACGACGATCTGGTTGACGCCGTGCGCTGGGCCGTTCAGACCGGCGTGGCGGACCCGAAGCGCATCGCCATTATGGGCGGCAGCTACGGCGGCTTCGCCACGCTGGTGGGGCTGACGTTCACGCCGGAACTCTTCGCGTGCGGGGTGGACATCGTCGGCGTCTCAAACATCCTGACCTGGATCGAGTCCATTCCGCCTTACTGGGCGCCGCTTCGCGATGTGTTCGCCCGGCGGGTGGGAGCATTCCAGACCGAGGAGGGTCGGCAATTCCTTTTGGAACGGTCGCCCCTGACCCATGTCGACCGAATCTGCCGGCCGCTTCTGATCGGTCAGGGCGCCAACGACCCGCGGGTGAAGGTAGCCGAGTCGGACCAGATTGTGACCGCCATGCAAACCCGAGGCATCCCCGTGACGTACGTGCTGTATCCGGACGAGGGTCACGGCTTCGCTCGAGCGCAGAACCGCATGTCGTTCTACGCGGTGGCGGAGGCGTTTCTGGCCAAACATCTTGGAGGGCGATTCGAGCCGTTCGGGGACGATTTCGCGGGATCCAGCATAACCGTTCCCGCGGGAGCGGAGGGGGTGGCCGGTTTGGCCGAGGCTTTGCAGGCCCAGCCGTAACCCGCCGGCCTGGGGTTTTCGGAATGGACCTGGCCTTGCGGGGAATCGGCCCCGGGGGCCGGCGGGGGCGACACTGCGCGAGGAGGGACTCGAACCCACACCCCTTTCGGGACTGGAACCTAAATCCAGCGCGTCTGCCAGTTCCGCCACTCGCGCATGGATGGCGCGGTCGATTCTCCGTACCGCATGGTCCGTGGTCAAGGCAACCATTCGGTGACGTGGAAGGAGCCGATAGCGCGCCGGACCGGCCCACGCGGCTCAGTAGAAAACGGTCAGGATCAGGTGGGGGTCGGCCTTTTTCCCTTCGTAGACGCCGATCGTCGAGGTGGCGAACTTGATCGTAATGTTTGGATCGGAATCCACCCATTCATTCACCTGCCGGTTCATGAACGCAACGGCACCATCGTTCAACTTCGCGTGAAACGTACGGCACCGCGTCGCCGCCGAGGCATCCGGGTTGAGAGGCCGCTCCACGTTGAGATCGTCGAAGGTGGCGCCGATATGGGATTCACTGCCGAAGGCCTTGATCTGCGCCCCACCCCCTTTGGAAGAGGCGGCGGGGTCCTCGTCTGCCAGAGAAATGACTTCCAGATCATCCGTGTCCGCGCCGGAAGCGGTGCGATCGGCAGCGCTCGCGGCTTCCTCGAGACAGTGCGGACACATCAGCTTCCCACCATGGTAGCCTGCGATGCCGGTGTCCAGATGCTCGCTGTAAATCGTGGCTCCGCAGCCCTGACACACGCGTGTTCCGTCGCCAGCCATGAGACCTGCACTCCTGAAGAAGTGGTCAACACCCGTCGCCGCAACCCAGCATACCAGAGAGAGGGACCGTGGGCCAGAGGCTCCGCACGCCGCCGAACGGCCAATATCAGCGGCGGGTCGCCGCCTCTCGGCGCGCCTCTTCCAGAATGCGCATGCCCGAGCTGGTTCCGATCCGAGTGGCGCCCGCGGAAAGCATCCGGCGGGCGTCAGCCAGCGTCTGGATGCCTCCGGACGCCTTGACCTGCACCCCGGCCGGCCGAACGATGCAGTGCATCAGCCAGACGTCCTCAAACGTGGCCCCCCCGCTGGCAAAGCCGGTGGAGGTTTTGACGAAATGCGCCCCCGCCTCGACGGCCAGCCGGCAGGCCGTGGCTTTCTCATCCTCGTTCAGAAGGGCCGTCTCGATGATCACCTTGCACAGAGCGCCGGCTCGACGGCAGACGGCCACCACCGCCTGGATGTCGCGTGCGACCGTCTCCTGGTCGCCGCCTCGCAGAGCCCCGATATTGATGACCATGTCAATCTCGCGGGCACCGTGCCGGATCGCCTGCAACGACTCGGCGGCCTTGATCGGGATCAGATGAGCGCCCAGCGGAAAACCCACGACGGAACAGACACGAACCCGGCTGGAGGCGAGCAGCCCGGCGGCCAGCTTCACGTAGGTCGGGTTGACACAAACGGTTGCAAAGCGGTTCTCGGCGGCTTCCGCACACAACCGCCGGATGTCGGCGGCACGGGCCTCCGGCTTGAGCAGGGTATGGTCAATGCAGGCGGCAAGCTGTTCAGGCGTCACGGGACTCCCCCGTCCTGGCGCGTCGTTTCTCCGGGAGATCAGTTGACCCACCGGCGGGGAACATGTCAAGCCGGACGGACGGACGCAAGGCCTCTGTGTTGCCCCGCCCGGCAGCTCCCGGCCCGCCACACGCGGGCCCCGTATCCCGCATCCGCGGCAGACCTGTGTATAATGGGTGCTCCGGGCCGACCGGGCGGGTCCGGCCGGTCGCGAGCAGGTCTTTTTCCAGGAGGGAACGGAAGATGCAGTCGATATCCAAACCGGATCTGTACACGAAGATTGTGCTGAGCGTGATCGCCCTTTGCCTGGTGTGGATGTGCCTGGAGCGAACATCGCTGACGGCGCCGGCCTATGCGCGCGAGGTCGCCTCGGGGAGCGAGGTGGCCGTGACCAACCTGTCGCGCAAACCGCCGGCCGGCGAATCGCCGCAGGTGATGGCCGTCAAGATCGTCGGCTTCGAGCTGCCCGGGGCAATCCCCGTCACGCTCGCGCAGGCACCGACGACCCCGGTCACCATCGTGGGCGTGGACGTGCCGTCGGAATGGGGACCGGCCAACACGCTGCCGGTCACCTTTCCGTCCAACGTAAACTACCCCACGACATACGAACGCCGCCGCATACGGTAGGGAGCGTTTGACGATCCCTCAGGATCGACGGGGCGCGTTCCCGGCTCCGCACAGCCTTTCCGCGAGTCGTGGCGTTCCACGCGGCGACCGCGTACGATGGACTTGGCTCGCTACCGGTGCGAGCCCTGAATCGGTGGAATCTTCCTGAGAGGATCGATGCCCGCGGACCCCGGCGGAGAATCGGAACTCGTCCGGCGCACGTACGTTGTCGTGCCGGCCTTCAACGAAGGCGCCGCCATCCGCGACGTGCTGTCGGAACTGGTCGCCGCCTATCCGCACGTCGTTGTCGTGGATGACGGTTCAACGGACGGCACGTTCGCGGCCGCCCGCGCGGTCGCGCCGCACGTCCTGCGTCACGTGGTGAACCGCGGCCAGGGCGCGGCATTGCAGACGGGCGTCGAGTTCGCGTTGCGGCGCGGCGCGCAATACGTCGTGACCTTCGATGCGGACGGGCAGCACCGTGTCGAGGACATTCGCGCGTTGCTGGAGCCGCTGGCCGGCGGCGGCTGCGACGTTACCCTCGGTTCCCGCTTTCTCGGCATGAAATCCCAGATGCCCTTATCGCGCCGGCTGCTCCTGCGGATGGCGGTGCTGTTCACGCGCGTGACGAGCCGGCTGCCGATCACGGACGCGCACAACGGGCTGCGTGCGTTCACCCGCTCAGCCGCCGAGCGTCTGGACATTTCGATGGACCGGATGGAGCATGCCAGCGAGGTGTTGGACATCATCCGATCCCGCCGGCTGCGGTTCCGCGAGGTGCCGGTGCGGATCCGCTATACGGACTATTCGCTTGGGAAGGGCCAGTCTGCCCGCGATGCCCTTCGTGTTCTGTTGCAGTATCTCATCGGACGGGCTGTGCGATGAATCCCTGGCAACACAATCCGTTTCAAGTCGTCCTGCTGTCGACCATTGTTGTCCTCCTGGCGGTGGGAATCCTGGCGCTCTTCAAAGGCTGGCTCCGCCGCCGGGACGCCGTCGTCTGGATGCTGTTCTGGGCCGCTGCGGCGGTCGCGGTCATGCGGCCGGCCCTGACGTCCACGATCGCCGAGTTTCTGGGAATCGGCCGTGGAGCCGACCTGATCTTCTACTGCGCCATTCCGATACTCTCGCTGGGCATCTGGATGCTCTACATCCGCCTGCGCAGGGTCCGTCGCGAGATCACCCTGCTCGTGCGGCAGATCGCGATCATGGAAGGCGAACGGGCCGCCCGCGACGACGGCGGATCGGCCCGACACGGACCACCGGCCGGCGATGAGTCCGCTTCCTGACCCCTCCGCGTTCCGTCCGCCGGACCGAGAGAGGCGCCGCGGGCGATCCGACGTTGACAGGGGTGGCCCCGAGGTCTAATCTTACCGCTCCAGGGGGCCGCCCGAGGGGTGCCCGTTTGATTCCGAAGTCTCAGGTGTTCCCGTGAAACAGTCTCCGCTGCACGATTTTCATATTCAGATGGGCGCCAAGATGGTGGAGTATGCCGGCTGGAATATGCCGCTGATGTATCGCTCCATCGTTGAAGAGCACGTCCACACCCGCACGAAATGCTCCATTTTTGACGTGTCCCACATGGGGCGTCTGCGCATCCGCGGCCAGGACGCCTTTGCCCTGCTCCAGCGGTTATGCACGCGGAATCTGGACGGGATGGAGCCGGGCGTCTGTCGCTATTCCCATATGTGCAAAGAGGATGGCGGCATTCTCGACGATCTGATCGTCTCACGCTTTGAGGATGAGTGGGGTATTGTATGCAACGCGGCCAACCGCGAGAAAATCGTCGATTGGATCCGCTCGCAGATCGGCCGACAGAACGTTGAGCTGGTCGATGAAACGCTCGAAACGGCAATGGTCGCCCTGCAAGGGCCGATGGCGCTGGACCTGGCCAAGACCCTGATCCCCCTGGACCTCTCCGGCGTGAAGCGATTCCGATTCATCTCCGGTGTCTACATGTTCACGCGGTACACCATTTTCCGCAGCGGGTACACCGGCGAAGACGGATACGAAGTGGTGGTGCCGGCCAATACCGCCAAATTGCTGGCCAACCGCCTGTTCAGCGAAAGTCCGGACGCGGTAATCCGCCCAGCCGGGTTGGGGGCCAGAGATACCCTCCGCCTGGAGACTGCCATGCCTCTTTACGGCCACGAACTGGGTGAGGATATAGACCCGCTGTCCGCCGGGCAGGCCTGGTGCGTTGATCTGGAGAAGGATTTCGTGGGAGCGCAGGCCATGCGGCGGCTGCGGTCTGAGGGCCTCCGCAAGACACTGGCGGGCCTGGAGGTGGAGGGGCGCCGGACAGCCCGGCAGCACTTTGCGGTACTCCACCAGGGCCGGCCGATCGGGCAGATTACAAGCGGCTGCCTCAGCCCGACCCTGGGAAAGAGCATCGCCCTGGCCCTGATTGCTCCGGAGCACGCCAAAGTGGAAACCGAGCTGGCCGTGGATTTCGGCGGCAAGCCGACTCCCGCCCGCGTGGTGACACTGCCATTCTACAAACGGGCAAAGTAAAGTCCGACCGCAGGGGGTCGGACGTGTGCGATATCCGCCCGAAGCCCTCAGGCGGGCGTGCGGGCAAGAACCCGATCGGACCCTCCGGTCCGATCCGTTTGGCAGGAAAGTCCGATGAGCTACCCGAACGACCGCAAATACACCGAGTCGCATGAGTGGGTGCAGGTTCAGGGAAACGTCGCCACGATGGGTATTACGCAATTCGCAGCCGACGAATTGACCGATATCACGTACGTGGACCTGCCCGCGATCGGAACGGTGGTCAGTGCAGGTTCGCCGTGCGGGGAAATCGAGTCAGTCAAGGCGACCTCGGAGTTCCTCAGCGTCGCAGACGGCAAAGTGACGGCCGTCAACTCCGAGCTGGCAGATCACCCGGAGTGGATCAACCAGGATGCGTACGGCAAAGGCTGGATGGTCCAGATCGAATTGGGAAGCGCGGGAGTCCCGGCCACTCTGATGGATGCCGAGGCATACGCGCGGCACGTGGCCGGTTGACCTGTGGCCCGGGGAGAGACTCGGGTGATCGCCGGCACACCCTCTGGAAGGTGCAACGGGAGCCCGGGTGCCGAAACCGCCGGGCATTCCCGTAAGAAACAGGCTCTGCCCCGAGATGCGGAGCACCAGGAGAAACACGAGGATGGCGAAGGCGGCATCGAAGGAATGTGAAGCGAAGCCGAGCGCGGCGAAGCGCGATTCGGTATTCGGCCCGACAAGCAAAGTGGAAATCCGCGCGCTGGAGCGGAGCGGCTATGATTTCATTTATCGCCCGGAGGAGAAGATTCCTTCGATCATCGTGGAGAACTTTCCTGCACTGGGTCAGCTCGCCGCGGTGCGCTTCCTGGAGTGGGCACTGGAGAACCCCGAGGGCGTGGTGTCGCTGCCCACGGGGAAGACGCCCGAATACTTCATCAAGTACGTCCAGTCGTTTCTGAACAACTGGAGTCGCAAATCCACCCGGGCGATCCTGGAGGAGATGGGGCTGGTCGCCGAGTCCAAGCCCGCACTGGCGGGGCTCCGGTTCGTTCAGATCGACGAGTTCTACCCCATCGATTCGCAGCAGCACAACAGCTTCTTCCATTTCATCAAGAAATACTACATGAAGGGTTTCGGGCTGGATCCCGCCCGCGCCCTGTTGATCGACCCCGGTCGGATCGGGCTGCCGCCGGGCGTCTCGCAGACAGACGTATTCCCGGAAATGACGGTGGATCTCTCTTTGCGGGTGCGCAAGGCCAAGTCCCTGCTGGAGAAGCAGCAACAACAGGTGCTGCAGCAGGTCGACCAGTTCTGCACGGAGTATGAGCGGAAGATCCGCGAGATGGGCGGCCTGGGCTTCTTCCTCGGCGGAATCGGGCCGGACGGGCACGTGGGATTCAACATCAAAGGGTCGGATTTCTACTCCACAACCCGTTTGATCGACGCGAACTACGAGACGAAGGCGGCCGCGGCCACCGATCTGGGGGGAATGGAGGTGGCCCGCAACAAACGGTTGATCACGATCGGCTTGCGGACCATCACGCACAACCCCAACACCGTCGCCATCATCATCGCGGCCGGCGAAGCCAAAGCGGACATCGTGGCTCGGACGATCCACTCCGAGCGGAGCAACCAATACCCCGGCTCGGTGCTGGCCGAACTGCCCAACGCCCGGCTCTTCCTGACCCGTGGAGCGGCCCAGCGGCTGTCCAACCGCACGTTCGTCGATTTCCAGCGCTGCCCGGACGTTCCGCTGGAACGAACCTGCCGCATCGTGATGGACCTGTCCCTGACGACGGGCAAGCCGATCCGCAGCTTGAACAAGGCGGACTTCGAGGGCGACCGGTTCGGCAAGGAGCTGCTGAAGAGGACCGGGCTGACGGCCGAGCAGCTTCGCGGCCAGGCGGAATCGGTAGTGCTGGAGAGCCTGCGGCGGGGCAACCGGATCATCGAGGACAAGGTGTTTCTGCATACGGCCCCGCACCACGACGATATCATTCTGGGGTACCTGCCGTTTGTGACGAACCTGGTCCGCCGCAGCAGCACCAGGCACTATTTCGCGTACATGACCTCCGGCTTCACGGCGGTCACAAACCTGCACATGCACGGCGTCATCGGCGACTTGTTGGCCTTTCTCGAGCGGGGGGAGTTCAACGCGCTGCTCAAGACGGACTACTTCGAGCCCTGCAACACCGCCGCAGCGCGAATCGACACCTCCTTCTATCTCGAGGGCGAGGCCCGGCATCACGACGACAAAAAGCGGGCCGCCACCTCCCGACGTCTCCTGCGCAACATGATTGAGCTGTACGAGGACGACAGCATCGAGAACATCCGGCAACGCTGCA
The DNA here is from genome assembly GCA_052034525.1 of Planctomycetota bacterium. Classification (GTDB taxonomy): domain Bacteria; phylum Planctomycetota; class Phycisphaerae; order UBA1845; family UBA1845; genus JAFGJQ01. Next base: position 31,553 of record JBPOIK010000191.1, on the reverse strand, counting down.
CGGAGCTCCAGAACTACTTCGCCACCCAGTACCCCGGCAAGAAAGACATGGCGATCGTGCAGCAGCTCAAGGGACGCGTCCGCGAATGGGAATCCGACCTGAAATGGGCGTACTTCGGCTTCACCGGCGACACGGTCCGGCATTTGAGGCTCGGTTTCTACAAGGGTGACGTGTTCAGTGAAGCACCGCAGATCGACCGCGATGTCCCACCCATTGTCCAGTTGCTGCACGAGGTGAATCCGCACACGGTGACCGTGGCCTTCGATCCGGAAGGCAGCGGCCCGGACACCCACTACAAGGTGTTGCAGGCGGTCTCGCAGGCGCTCAAGGAATACGAGGCGCAGTCCGGCCGCCATGATGTGAAGGTGCTGGGCTACCGGAATGTGTGGCACGAGTTCCACCCCTCGGAGGCGAACCTGTACGTGCCGACCTCCCTCACGCACCTGAACAACATGGAAGCCTGCTTCGAGACCTGTTTCAGCACCCAGCGAACGGCCTCCTTCCCCAGCTACCGGATGGACGGGCCGTTTTCCCGCCTGGCCCGCAAGATTCAGGTCAAACAGTTCGAACAGCAGATCAAGACGTTCCTGGGCGAAGACTTTTTCGTTTACAACGCGGATCACGGGCTTCGGGCGTGCCGGGGCATCGTGTACCTGCGGGAAATGGAACTGGCGGAGTTCTACACCAAGTCCGCGGAACTCCGGCAGGTCGCGGAGGCCCACTGAAGCCTTGGCCTCGCGCAGCAGGGAGGCGAAAACCATGACGCGACCGGTCGTGGTGTTTGAAGACGGGGAGTACATCTGGCTGGGTCCGCTCACTCAGACGCGACCGGCAAGCCGGCTCCGCTGCGGAATCCAGACCCTTTGGGAAAAGATCGCGGCGGCCTATCCCGGGGCTCCCATCGTCCTGCACGCGCGGGAGTACCTGGCCCCGGTCGTCGCGGAGGAAATCCCGCAGGTCACCGTCAACCACCTCGTCGGCGAAGCCGTTCTGCTGGTCAACGGCCGGCTGATCGCACCGGCCCATCTGGCCGATCGGGTTCCCCTCGACGGACCGGACGCGGCCTACATCTGCCAGGACACCGTCGTTGCCGTCCGGATCAACGGTCCGCGCTGCGGCGAACTGGCCGCCCTGCTTCCGCGCGGTCCCCTGCCCGACGGCTGGGCGGAAGGGCTGCCCCGGCACGATCTGGACGTCTCTCTGGTTCGCTACCCCTGGGATCTGGTCCAGCACAATCCGGCCCAGATCGCGGCCGATTTCCAACGCTTGCGCCTCAGTGGCCGGATCGAGGGAATGGTGCATCCCTCCGCCGTGCTGGATCGACCCGACCGAATCTACGCAGCGCCCGGCTCTGAAATCGCGCCCGGCGCCGTTCTCCTGGGCAGCCACGGACCGATCTGCGTCGGGGAGGGGTCGACCGTGATGGCCGGGTCCGTCCTGGAAGGCCCGGTGGCCCTGGGCCCGCACGGCGCCGTCAAAATGGTGTCAAAGATTTACGAAGGCACGAGCACGGGGGAGTACTGTAAAATCGGCGGCGAAGTGGGGGCGTGCGTTTTCCAGGCCTACACCAGCAAACAGCACGACGGGTACCTCGGACACTGCTACTTCGGAGAGTGGATCAACATCGGCGCCGACGCAAACAACTCCAATCTGCGGAACAATTACGGCACGGTGCGGGTGACGCTCAATGGACGGGCAATCGACACCGGCCAGTTGTTCATGGGCAGCACGGTGGGCGACCACACCAAGTTCGGCATCAACACCATGACCAACTCGGGCACGGTGATCGGGGTCGGATGCAACCTGTTTGGCGCGAATTATCCGCCGAAATACATCCCCTCGTTCTGCTGGGGCGGCGCCGCCGGGTTCATTGAGCACGAGTTCTCCAAGTTCATCGTGACCGCTCAGAGAGTTATGGCTCGTCGCAACCGTGAGCTGACGCCCGCCTACCGGCGGATGATGGAGACGGTGTTCAAACAGACCGCCGAAGAAAGGCTTCTCGTGGTCCCCCATCCGTAGAACCCGGGCATCCACCGCCGGAATCCGGCCCCCGCCCGCAGCCGTCGGGAGGGAGGTGGCGTCTTGACACGGCCGGCGGCAGCATTGCGATTTCACTCACCATGCCCCCCGGCTTCCACAGGCTCGAACGTTTCCAGTCCGCGCGGGGCCTGGCGGGCGACAGAGCCCCCGGGCGATGCGCCACGCCATGCACGCCGCGCGAAGGCACGGAACCGCCGAACCCTGTTGCGTGGGTAGTGTCCTTCTGGTAATCTACCCCTACAGGTGGCGGCCGGCAGGCGGCGCGGCTGAGCCCGGACCACGCCCATCAAGACCATCCGGCCAAGTCAACCGGAAGGGTTGCCGCAGCGTTCAGAGTCCTGGACGGCAGCGCGGGTGGGCGCGTGCTGTGCCAGAGGCACCGGGCGCGCGGCTGGCACACGGAGGTGCCGAGAGCACATGTTTCTCAAGCGCGTTTCACTCCAGGGTTTCAAAAGCTTCGCCGATCGGGTCCAGTTTGACTTCGGCCCGGGGATTACCTGCGTGGTCGGACCGAACGGCTGCGGCAAAAGCAACGTCGTCGAATCCTTCAAGTGGGTGCTGGGCGAGCAGTCGGCCAAATCCCTTCGCGGCCGGCAGATGCAGGACATGATTTTCAACGGCTCGGCCGGTCGCAAGGCCACCGGGATGGCTCAGGTGGACCTGGCGTTTGACAACACCGACCGGGCCCTGCCCTACGATGCGGATGAGGTGGTTGTCACACGAAAACTCTTCCGATCCGGCGAGAGTGAGTATTACCTCGGTGGCCAGTTGGTCCGGCTCAAGGACATCCGCGAACTGTTTCTCGACACCGGCGTCGGGACGGAGTCCTATTCCGTCATCGAACAGGGCAAGGTGGAACTGCTGCTGCAGTCCAGCCCGGCGGAACGGCGCCTCGTGTTTGAAGAGGCCGCGGGCATCAGCAAATACAAGGCACGCAGAAAAGAGGCGGAGCGCAAGCTTGAGCGCACCCAGCAGAACCTGCTTCGGGCGGACGACATCATCAACGAAGTCGAGAAACGGCTGCGGAGTGTGAAATACCAGGCCGGCAAGGCCCGCAGTTTCCAGACGTACCAGGCGCGTCTGAAAGAGCTTCGCGCCGGGTACGCCATGGCGGAGTTTCACCGGCACACCCAAGAGCTGGGCCACGTAAACGCGGCGTTCGCGCAGGCCGAAGACGAGGTGGTGGCTCTGCGAACCCGCATCGACACGAACGAGGCGGAAGCCTCCCACCTGGCCGCCCGGGCGGACCGGCAGACCGAAGAACTCAGCATCGCGGAACGAGAGTCGGGAAAAGTCCGGACGGAACTGGAGGCGCAGGCCGAGCGGATCCAGGGCGCGACGCGCCGGATCGAGGAGCAACAGCGCAATCGCGAGCGGGCGCTGCGGCAACTGGAGGCCCATCGTCAGCGTCTGGAGGAGATGGAGTCGGAACTGGCCGGTCTGGAACAGCAGATTCATGAACTGACCGGCCGGGCCGAACAGCAATACGCGCAGGTGGAACGGCTGCAGGACGAGGATCACCAATGCGCCCAGGAGCTGACGCACGTGCAGGCGTTGCTGGAAGACGAGAAGGCCGGCATCATCGAGCTGCTGCGCCGATCGTCGCAGCTCCACAACGAGATCGCCGCCCTGGGCAAACACCGCGAATCCCTGCGGAACCGCCAGGATGAACTCAGCCAGCGCGACGCCGCGATTGCGGACGAACTGCGTACGCTGCTGGATCAGAAGGTCGATCTGGAACGGCGGCTCGCCGAAATCGACAACCTGATCGTCGAAGAAACGCGACGGCTCAATGAAAAGCGGATCGAAGCCCAGCGGATCGACGCCACCTGCGCCCGCCTGACCGAAGTGCTGGCCGAGGCCAAAGAAGCTCGAAGCGGACTGCTGTCCCGACGCGACGTGCTCCGCGATCTGGAACGGAAAATGGAAGGGGTGGGCGCCGGCGTGCGGCGACTGCTGGACCAGCGAGTCGCCGCCCTGGCCCGCCCCGAGCTGGATCGGGCGGCCTTCGGCGCCATCTGGGGGCTGGTGGCAGATGCATTCAATCCCGACGTCGCTCACGCGGCCATCATCGAAGCGGCGTTGGGCGACCTGGATCAATTTCTTGTGGTCACGGACAGCGAACGGTTCCTTTCGGACGAATCGCTTTTCGACGATTTGCCGGGACGGCTGGCCGCCTTCTGCCTGGATCGGCTTCCACCCGTCGTAAACGTGCGGGACTTCTCCGATCATCCGGGCTTCGTGGCCCGGGCCGCCGACTATGTGCAGGCTCCGGATTCGCTGGAGGGGCTGACCCGGCATCTGCTGGCCAAGACGGTCGTCGTGCGAACGCTGGCGGACGCGCGGGCCCTGGCCGCCCAGGACACGGCCGGACATCGCTTCGTAACGCTGAGTGGCCAGACCGTGGAACCGGACGGATGCATTCGCCTGGGGCCGCCCCAGTCGGACTCGGGCCTGATCTCGCGCCGCAGTGAGCTGCGGGCCATCGACGAGCGGATTCAGCAAGAGGAAGCCCGGATCGAGCGCCTGACCGACCAGCTCAGCCGAACCTCAGCCGAGGCTGCGCATCTGAATGAACTGCAGCACCAACTGAGGACGGCCATCTACGAATCGCACACGACGAGGGTCGAGACCAACGCGATCCTCCAAAGCGTCAACGAGCGAATGCATCGCCTGACTCAGGAACAGCCGTTGATAGCCGGACTGGTGGCCTCAGTCGAGCAGGAATTGCACGCGGCCACCGCCCGCTCGAGTGAAAACGAGGCCTCGCTCGGCCATCTGGAAAACCAGAACCAGGCCCTCCAGGAAGAGCTGGACAGGCACCAGAAGCGCATCGACGACCTGGCGGAGCGCCGGCGGGCCCTGGCCGAGGCCCTGACGGAGGCCCGGGTCAGCGCAGTTCAGCTCGCGGAGACACGGCGGTCCGCGGCGGAATCCACGGAGGTTCTTCGACGCAACATCCGGGAGACGCGTGAAACGGCCGACTCCGCAGACCTGGAAGCCGGCGAATGCCAGGCCCGAATCGACGACTCACAGGCCGTCATCGAGCGATGTCAGACGCGTCAGGCGGAGTTACGGCAGCAGTTGGAGGCCCTGGACGCCCGGACGCTCCAATTGAAGCACGAACGCGAACAGGTCCGCGCGGCGGCCGAAGAACTCGCCGCCGCCACCAGAAGTTGCCGCGCGGCGCTGTCCGACGCGGAGCAGAAGCTTCACGACACCCAGATGCGTCTGGCCGAGCTGCGCATTCGCCGGGACGAACTGGCCGCCCGGGTCCGGGACGAACTGGGGCTGGACCTGGTGGAAATGTATGAATCGTACGACCACGCGGAGCAGGATTGGGCGCTGGTGGAGGCGGAGATCACCGACCTGCGGGGCAAGCTCGATCGTCTGGGCAACGTGAATCTGGACGCCATTGCCGAGCAGGAGGAGTTGGAACAGCGGGCGGAATTCCTGACGACCCAGCGGGACGATCTGACGCACTCGATGAAGGAGCTCCAGCGTCTCATTGAGCAGTTGAACGCCGACTCCCGAAAGCGCTTCCGCGAGGCGTTTGAGCGCATCCGCGAGAACTTCCGCGAGTTGTTCCGCAAGCTGTTTGCCGGCGGCCGGGCGGACATCATCCTGGAAGACCCGGAAAACATTCTGGACTGCGGAGTCGAAATCGTGGCCAAACCCCCGGGCAAGGAGCTGCAGTCGATCTCCCTGCTCTCCGGCGGCGAGAAGGCCATGACGGCCATCGCCCTTCTGATGGCGATCTTCCGGTCGCGCCCGGCCCCCTTCGCCATTCTGGACGAGGTGGACGCCGCCCTGGACGAGGCCAACAACCAGCGATTCACCGGGATCATCCAGGAGTTCCTCGATCGGTCGCAGTTCATCGTGATCACACACTCGAAACGGACCATGGCGGTCGGCGACCGGCTGTACGGCATCACCATGCAGGAGCCGGGGGTATCGACCCTGGTCAGCGTGAACTTCGAACAGGTGGATCAGCACGCGCAGCATGCGGTCGCCTGACCCCAGAGACTGCCGCGCCACGACCAGGTTTCCGTCGCACAAGGACCACCGATGCGGCTTCAGTCGTACCAACGCGCGTCCCGGATTTGGCGCGGACTCGCGTCATCCGCGTTTCTGCTGACGTGCGCCGGCGGCTGTGGCAATCCCGAAACGCCCGTCGACCGCCTCTGCGGCGAGCATCTGATCTGGCTCTTTCCGGGCGTGGAAGGCGGAACCTGGTCGATGAGCAACGTTGCCCGGGCGATCCGCGACGCCGGCATCACCGCGGACATCCGCATTCACGACTGGGAGCGCCCGTTCGGCGTCATCCGGAACCTCACTGCCCTGGAGCGGAACCGCCGCAGTGCCGAGGTGATCGCGCATTGGATCGCCCAATACCACAAGCTTCATCCCAAAGCCTCCATCGACCTGGTCGGCTACTCCGGCGGCGGCGGCATGGCCCTGATGGCGGCCGAAGCGCTTCCCTCCACGACACACGTTCGCAACGTGATCCTGGTGCATCCGGCCGTCAGTCCGAGTTACGACCTGACGCCCGCATTGCGGCGTCTGGACGGGCTGTTGATCAACTTCTGGTCTGAACTGGACGTGGTCATGCTGGGCATGGGCACGAGCCTCTTCGGGACGATGGACCGGCGACACGGCGCCTCCGCGGGGATGCGTGGCTTTGATCCGGACGCCGCCGTGTCCGATCCGACCCTGCGCTCCCGCCTTGTCCAACACAAATGGACGTGGCGGGAGGCCCATGCAGGCCACATCGGCCTTCACCTGTGCATTCTGCTGTACGAATGGAATCGGCAATACGTCGTGCCCTACCTGCTGCCGGTGCCCGATGCGAAGCGGGGCTGACGCGGGGGTGCCGCCTTGCAAAAAGCCGACGGGCCGACCATGCTGATGGCGATGGATGAGGCCGCGCTCCAGCAACAGATAGCCAATCTGGCGGTACTGCTGGATGTCTCCCGCGAGATTGGGTCGACCATGGAGCTGGATCCGCTACTGAGGCGGATCGAGCAGGCGGCCCTGCGCGTCCTGGGCTGTGAGCGGGCAACCGTCTTTCTCCACGACCGATCACGGGGTGAGCTGTACAGCAAAGTCGCGACCGGCGCGGAAGACATCCGCTTTCCGGTGACGCGAGGAATCGCCGGGGAGGCCGCGCGCAGCGGCGGCATCATCAACGTCCCCGACGCCTACGCCGACGCCCGCTTCAACCCGGACGTGGACAAGGCTACCGGTTTTCGCACCCGCAACCTGCTCTCGTTCGCCATGACCGGAATCGACGGCCAGGTCGTGGGCGTGCTCCAGGTGCTCAACAAGCGGGGCGGACCGTTCGGCCCGATGGACGAATCTCTGGCGGGCACGCTCAGCTCCCTCGCCGGCGTGGCGCTCCAGCGTCAAATGCTGCTCGACGAATACGCCGAGAAACAGAAGATTCAGCACGCCCTGGCCGTCGCGCGAGACATCCAGCAATCCCTCCTGCCGGATGCCAACCCCCGCGTGCCGGGCTATGACATCGCCGGCTGGAACAAGCCGGCGGACGAGACGGGCGGCGACTGCTACGATTTCATCGAATGGCCCGGGAATCGGTTGGGCGTGCTGATTGCTGATGCCACCGGACATGGCATCGGCCCCGCCCTGGTCATGGCCGAGGTGCGCGCCCTGGTGCGCGCCCTTTCGGCCATCACCCACGATCTGGGCGTCGTCATGCGCGAGGCAAACCGGATTCTGCACCATGATCTGGACGCCGGCCGCTTCGTCACCACGTTCTGCGGCCTGCTGGACCCGCCCTCAGGCCGGCTGGATTACGTCAGCGGAGGGCACGGTCCCCTGCTGCTCTACCGACGCCAGGACGGCTCGCGACACCAGTTGCCGGCCACCACCCTTCCGTTGGGCATTCTGCCCGAGATCGACACCACGCCGGCCGAGCCGATCCTTCTGGCTCCCGGAGACGTGTTTCTGCTGGTTACGGACGGATTCTTCGAGTGGACGAACGAGCACGACGAGCAGTTCGGGGTGGAGCGCATCTTCGCGCTGCTTCGCCGGCATCCCGACTTGCCGGCCGCGGACCTCATCGACCGGATGCACCGCGCCGTGGCGGAGTTCGGCCGCCAGACAGGCCAGACGGACGATCTGACCGCCGTGCTGATCCGACGCCTGTAGGTTCTGGATCGTTCGCGCGCGGGCGTTCCTCACCCGGAAGCCTCACGCTCTGCCGCCGCACGAGGGAGCGCCGTCAGGTCCGCCGGCAGGCAAACACTTCCTCCGCGTGGGCGCGCAGCCAGAGCACCTTGCGACGAATCATCTGCATGAATCGAAACCCATGCCAGTGCCCGAAAGAACCCGTCCGGGCGATGGGCAGCGCGCTTTCGGCGATCAGGGCCTCGATCATCAGGTGCGGAATGCACCCTCGCTCCGCGTCCGTCAGCGGATCCACCTGTTGATAGGAATCCAGGAACAGATGCACACGCTGCACGTCGAGATGGTCCGGCCAGTGCTCCGGCTGCGGGCCGGTAAGCATGGAAAACTGCAGCACGCCGTTGGCCACATCCATGATGCGGCGGGCCAGACGGGCCGAGTCATAATCAATGACGGCGGCAACGCGATCGTTCTTGAACAGCATGTTGCCCGGGTGCCAGTCGGAATGAATCACCTGCTCCGGGAAGGTTTCGATTCCGATCGCGCGGACGTTCTCGGCCGCCGCTTCGTAGGCATCGTACAGCATGTTGACCGTGCTGAGCAGCTCAGCATCTTTGCCGACGACACTCTCATGAGGGCTGATGGATGCCGGAATCGTGTTGAGGCCGGTCCGGACGGCGTTGGCGTCGTGATAATCGCCTGTGGGGCAGCCCGCCCCCGCATCGAACGTGCGGGTGGCCTGATGAAACGCCGCAAGCGTACGCCCGGCATCGGCCGTCTCGCCCGCGGTTGCGGCATAGGCGTGACCGGATACATACTCGAACAGCTCGTACATCTGTTCGCGGAAAACCAGCAGCGCCGTGCTCGGATCCTCCGCATCAAGGGGCAACACCATGCGGGGCAGCGGGAAATGCTGCCGGAGCAGGTGGGCCTGAAGGCGGTGCGCGAACTGGACCCGGGCGTGCGTCGTCCGCTCGGGATCGCGACGCTTGAGCAGAAACCTGCCCTTGCGGCTGACGATCCCCACTTTCGGACTCCGGCGCGAGCCGCGGGCGAACTCCGTGATCGATTCAATGACGCCGAGCGGATAATGACTCAGCACGATGGCGAGTTCTTCGGCGCCGAACGTGTCGCGCTGTCGCTTGGTCACGGCGAAGCTCTATAATCGCGGGAGCCGCGCCGCAAACGCACGGCGCCAGCCTCGGGAACGAGCCCATGCTTTCTGACGTTCGCACCGATGATAAACCGCGGCCTGGCCAAGTCAAATGGCGAAAGCGGAAAGAACAGGAGGTATGCGATGAACCGCGACGAAGCCTGGCGACTCCTCACGGAATACACCCGGACGGACTCGCTCCTCAAGCACGCTCTGGCCGTGGAGGCGGCGATGCGCCATTACGCCCGTCTGGGCGGCCACGACGAACACGCCTGGGGCCTGGTCGGCCTGCTGCACGATTTCGACTATGAACGCTGGCCGGAGCCCCCGGACCACACCCGGCAGGGCGCGGAGATCCTGCGCCGGGCCGGCCTCGCTGAGGAGTCCGTGTCAGCCATCCTCTCCCACGCCCAATGGAATCACGACGAATACCCCCTGGACCGCCCCATCCGCAAAACGCTCTTTGCCGTCGATGAACTCTGCGGATTCCTGGTCGCCGTCGCCCTCGTCCGGCCGGACCGACTCGTCGGTCTGGAGCCGCCCAGCGTCCGCAAGAAGATGAAGGACAAGCGGTTCGCCGCCTCGGTCTCCCGCGAAGATATTATTCGGGGTGCCGAACTGCTGGAGATGGACCTGAACCGGCACATCGCCCACTGCATCGCCGCGTTGCAACCGGTCGCATGCGATCTGGGACTCGCTTAGCGCGGCCCGTCCGCCGGGTTTCGTTCAACCGACCGTCCAGAGACTTCAGCCCTTGCCGTTAAGGGCCCGACGGCGGCGCAGAGCCTCCGCCCGCATGTGGTCTTTGGCGTTGTCGTTGCGGTCGATCGTCGCCTGGTCAATGCTGTGATCCGTTCCGCCGGAATGGCGGATCACCTCGTAGATCGGATCCCACACCCGGCCGATCGTGTAGCGTTCGCTCACGCGAAGGACCAGGTCGTAGTCCTCCCCGTAGTTCCGACAGGCCGGGTCGTCGTTCACGCCAAACCATCCCACGTCGCGAATGGCCTTGATATGGGCGGCGCGCGGGGCGCCCGCCCCGTTGATCCGCAACAGGTTGTTCCGCCCGTTGTCGGCCGTCCACTCGTCGTGGGTCACCACGGGAATCTCCGCGTTGCGAGTGATCGCGCCGGTCGCCTCGTTCAGCGTGGACACCTCGTATGAGCCGACCACCATGCCGATGGTGGGGTCCGATTCAAAAACGGCCAGCAGCTTCTCGACCGCGTCCGGCTTGAGCCGGTCGTCCGAATCAAGCTGCACGTAATACTTACCCTCTGCGGCCGCCAGGCCGGTGTTCAGACACAAGCCGAGGTTGTTGATGTCCACCACGATCAGCTTGACCGGTGGTGCGGATGGATTGTGCCGGTCCCCGCCCGGCTGGTATCTCCGGACGGCGTCGCCCGTGGGGTCGCTCGACCCGCCGTTGACCACTACAATGACTTCGACATCCGGCACGGTCTGGGCCTGCACGCTCTCGATGGCTCGTCCGATAAAACCGGGCCGGTTGTTCACCGGAATGACCACGCTGGCCACCCGCTTGCCCATCCGCGCCCGCTCGGCGTCGGTATACTCCACCTTCCGAACGTGTGCGCCGGGAGCCAAGTATGCCCCGATGCGCTTCAGATGCTCGGTGGCCGCCTGCTCCATCTCAAGCTGAATCGACTTGTCGGCCAGCAGATAATCAAAGACGTTGTGGGCAGTGGCCGGGGCGGTCACGGAATACAGCGACCCCGCATACCGGTTGGCAATATGCACGCAGCCGCCGTGCTCGCTGACCCGCAGGCGCAGATCGTACAAGTCGGCACCCTTGAATCCCTCGTTCAGCCGGCCGATGTCCCGCAGCAGTGCGGTCGGGTAGAGTATGGCAGAGCCGAAATCCACCGGATCCCGCAGCCGACCCTCGTGCCAGTCCAACAGATGGACGTCTTTGCGCGTGCCGTCTGCGGCGATCCGTTCGTAGTCCGCGTACACCATGCCCACCGGGCCACGGCGCGTGGCGGCCATCAGCAAGACCCGGGCGGCGGACTGCCGCAGGCAAACCTGGGCCGCTCCGTTGTAGAGGTTCAAGAGAAAATCGCCTCGGGCGGCTGCGATCGCGGCGTTGTATGCCGCCGCCCGGTTGGAGTATTCACCGGGCAGATGCCGGATGCGCCCGTCGGATCGCAAATCCGACGGCAGAAAATCAACTGACGCTGTAGGCCCGCGGGAGTCCACGATCAGAACCTCCAGCGGTCCCTGGTCAGTGCAGTCCTGCCCCAAGGCAGCCCGGACCATCTCCGCAAAGGCAGTGGCGTCGTAGGGAAGTCGATCGCTGTAGGTCATGGCGATCGACACGGTGGCGTCGATGAAATTTCTGCTCATGGGAGCGGATTGTACACAAACCGAGCGGACAGTTCGAGGCCTGCGGGAGCGTTCCGGGCGGATTGCAGTGGCACGCGGGCCGGCCGGCGATTAGGATGCCCACGGCCCACGTGCCTTCGGCGATTGCTTCCTGAGGAGGGTTCTCCATGTCCGGGTTTCCGTCTTCTCCAAGTATCCGTCCGGCGAGTGATGCCGATCTGCCCGCGATGTATGATCTGGCGACCGCCGCCCTTCCGTTCGACAGGTTCAGTTCGAGCCTTCTGAGGGAGAAACTGTTTGACAACCCGGACCCCGATCAATTCCGAAAGCGGATCTACGCGGCCGAGCTGGAAGGGCGGATTGTCGGGTTCATGCAGTGCGTCGAACGGCCCGCTCAGTCCAAGGGATGGTTGGGTGTGTTCGCGGTCGAGGAATCGCACCGCCGTCGCGGCATCGCCTCGGCCCTCTTCCAGCGACTGCTGGCAGACTGGCGCAACGGCGGCATCACGGAGGCCGAGGTGCTCGCCATCCCGGGAAACTACTTCAACCCGGGCGTCGACCCCCGTTATACGGCGGCGCTGTGTTTCGTGGAGGCCAACGGGTTCGAGCGTTTCAAAGACTGCGTGAACATGACGGCTTTCCTCGATGACCGCTTCGAGACCCGGGACGACGAGGCCCGACTGGCGGATCAGGGCATCGTGGTGCGACGGGCCACCCCTGACGATGACAGGCTGCTCGACGCCTTCTTCGCCGGTGATTTCGGCCCGGATTGGCGAATGGAGGCCGGCCTGGCCATGCGAAACGACCCGCCCGGCCTGCACCTGGCGATCAAAGCCGGACAAATCATCGGGTTCGCCGGGCATTCCAGCCAGAACCGGGAATGGGGGTTTTTCGGCCCAATGGGCACCACTCCCGCTGCCCGCGGTACGGGCATCGGGCGTATACTGCTGCGCCGCTGCCTGAACGATCTGTTCGAGGCGGGTCACCGCACCAGCGTCATTCCCTGGGTCGGGCCGATCGGGTTCTACTCGCGCTACGTTCCCTGCCGGGTGGACCGCGTCTTCTGGCGATACCGCAGGGCCGTCAGTGAACCGTCCATGCCGGCGACGTAGCACACCGGCCCCTGCCCGTCCCAACCGGCGTCCACCGTGACGGGCGCCATCACGTAGAAGCCGGGCGTGACCTGGTACTGCCACAGAATCGTTCCGTCCCGACCGTCCAGCACGCTGAGCAACCCCGTGTTGGCGCAGATGTACAGTTGTCCGTCGTGCTCGGTCGGCGGAATCGGGAACCGCCCGGCCGGCACCTCTTTGTCCCAGATTACCTGACCGCTACCATCGTACTTGCGAATATGCGAGTCGGTCGTCCGAGCGTAAAAATGCCGCCCGTCCGCCGCCGGACTGATAGCCGCCACGCTGGCATCCCAGGTTGAGCCCAGCTTCCCCTCTGAATCGTATTTCCCGAGCCGATACCCCCGGTCCGCAACGAACAACGCATCTTGGACGACAACAGGGCCACAGTCCGCTGGAGAATAATAGCGGGCCGCCGCTCCGTCGCGGGATTTGGGCCCCAGGGACTTCCACCGCAGTTTGCCAGTCGATTTGTCCAGCGCATACAGATAGCTGTCCCATGCGCCAAAGACCAGCGACTCTTGCCAGATCGCCGGGCGCGACTCGATCCCGAAATCCGCCCGCTCAAAAATCCATCGCTTGCTGCCATCCGCCACGGAGATCGCATGCATTCGGCCCCCGTTATCGCCGACGAAAACCGTATCGCCCTCGACGAGCGGCCATCCATAGACGGGACGGCCCGCCTCATAGACCCAGCGTTGCCGGCCTTGGGCATCCAGCGCGTAGACGTTTCCGTCGCCGGAGCCGATCACGAGACACTCACCCGTCCAGGCAGGCGTGCCGAGAATCTCCCCGCCGGTCTTGAAGGACCAGCGCTGCCGGCCAGTCGCCCGGTCCGCAGCCACAACCACGCCGTCGTTTCCGGCACGCACCACCAAATCGCCCGTGATCACCGGGCCGGGTTTGATGGCCCGTGGATCATCCGCGTGCCAAAGCACCTCCACCTCCGGCGTGTTCAGGCGGAACAGGCGACTTCGCTGATCGGTGCGGCCGTCCGGCAAGGTGATCTGCACTGTCAGCAGGTGCATGCCGGGCAGCAGGCCGTCCAGCGGCACGGAGCCGCCCACGGTCAGGGGCGCTTCTTCCGCCTCCATGGGACGGACCGCCATCGAGACGGGATTGCCGTTCAGGCGAACCTCCCACTTGGCCGTCTCCGGTCCCGGCTCGTGTTGCCTGAGAACCAGGGACAGCGTCGGAGCGTCGCAGGCGAATCCGTCGGATGCCGGCTGATGGATCGCAAACAGGCGCGGCGCCGGCTCTCGCGGAAGGGGTTTGTTCAGCAGCACCTTCCATCCCGGCCCGGCCGCATCGTCTTTCGTGGCACGAGGATCGGTCTGGTAGTGATAGGCATAGCAGAGCCGACCCTTCTGGATGGACAGCAGGCCGTAACCGGCGTTTTTCCCGAATGTCGAACCGCCCATCACTCCATCCATTCCGCCAATCTGCCGGTGTTCCACGCCGTGTCCGTGGCCGTAGAGCAGAAGAGCCACGTTGTAGTCGCGCAGCAGGTCCACCAGGGTGTCCAGTTCGACCGGATAGGCGAATTCCTGCGTGTAGGGCGGATGATGCAGAGCGATGAAGATCGGCATTCCCCGCGGTGTGTTTTCCAGTTCCGCTTTCAGCCAGCGGCGGGTCTTGGCGTCCAGAGAGGGCACCGGCTCCTGTGGAGACGCGGAGCTCAGGCAGATGAAGCGGCAGCCGTGTTGCGTGAAGGCGTGGTTCTCGCCGCCGTGGCGTTTTCGCATCACCTCATACAGCGCCACCCACGTGTTATCGTGATTGCCCGGCATCACGTGGAGCGGACACGGGAGCTTTGCGAAGGCGTCTTCGAAGACCTGCCACGTGTCATCGATCACGCCGAATTCCGTCACATCGCCGGTTGCCAGGGCGAAAGCCGGCGCGGGCGCCGGCTCGGAGAGATCCGGGACGCTCTGCGGTTTGCCGGCTTGTTGACAAACCCACGCGATGGTGTCCGCTCCGCGCACCGTCTCAGGCTTGCCCAGGCGAGCCAGATGCGGGTTGATATGCAGGTCCGAGATGTGGATGACGCTGAAGTCCGACACCGCGGGCGGCGCTTCGCCCGATTCCGCGGCCCTCGCCGCGTCAGCGAAAAGCAGGCCCCCGCACACCAACACGACAAGCATGATTCGACGATTGGGCATGGTTCATTACTCCTTCGGTTGCGTTCGTGGATCCCGCCGACTTGACACGCGCCAAACCTTGGCGAAACATACACGAGGCGCGGTCCCGGCGGAAGCCATCCGCATTCTGATGGATTCCCCGCGTCGCGTCCAATCCCTCCTGGATGACGGAGAATGAGATGAAACGGCAACGATACCCGGGTTGGAGCCGGCTCCTGGTGGTTCTGAGCGTCATTGTCACAGGAGGTTGCCCGCCGGCGGACCGGCCCGAGACCGTCCCGCGGCAGAGATCCATGCAAGAGCTGAAGGCCAGCCCGCTCTACACGTTCACCGAAGAGGAGGTGGATCGCTACCTGCACGCCCTGCCCGCCGCGGAACCCGTTCTCACCGACCGGATTCTCCACCTGGGCCGCAAAAACATCGGGCAGCCGTACGACATTTATCTCCTCGGGGAATTTCCCTTCGAACTGATCGACCCGGACCCGATTTACTGCCTCGATCGCAGCGACTGCCTGGTCTTCTGCGAGCACATGTTCGCCATGGGATTGAGCCGCAACTGGGGGGAGTTTCTGGCCACGCTCCAGCGGATTCGCTATCGCGGCGGCAAGGTGGGAATGCTCACACGGAATCACTTCACGGTCGCAGACTGGGACCGGAACAATGCGTTCCTCTTTGAGGACATGACATCCCGGCTCGGTGACGGGAAGGCCTGCGTGCCCCTGACTCAGGTGTGTCGACGGGCGAATTTTTTCGCCAGGCACGGCATCGGGCAGGACATTCCGGACGAGCCGATTCAGGACACATACATCCCGTCGGCGAATGTGGCCGGCATTCTTCCCGAACTGAAAAACGCGGATTTCGTGAACATCATCCGGGGCACCGACAAATCCCAATACGCCGGGCATACCGGACTGATCGCAATCGGGCATGACGGCACCGTGAATTTTCTCCACTCCGCCCAGCCTGCGGTGCGCGAGCAGCCGCTGCTGGATTACCTCGGGAAGGACCGCCGATGCCTGGGCATCAAGATTCTGCGGCTTCGTCCGGGCGCCGAACAGATCATGAGGAACACGCTCGCCTCCTCGCCGGACGCCACCGACGTAAGCGTAAAATCGCTGACGGCGGCGCTGGCGGCGTCCCCGTTGATGGCAACCGGGGCGCCGGAGGGGTATTCCCAGGACTGGGCACGAGCGATGAAGATGCAGGACTACCAGTTGAGCCATGACACGCCGGTAGACGCGGAGCTCCAGAAACAGGTGGAAGCTATCGAAAGCCGGGTCGGCCGGGAGCTGGGCATCCCGGAGGCGGACCGCGCGTTCGGTGTGCTGGATCTGACCGACCGGCGCCTGGCCCTGGTCCGGCCAGACGTGACCTTCTACGGCGCCAGTGTCCCGAAGATCGCCATCGTGTTCGCCTATTTCGCCCAGAACCCGCAGGCGACCCGGAACCTCGATCCGCAGGTGGAACGCGAACTGCAACTGGTGATCAAGCGGTCGGACAACGACCTGGCCGCCAAGTACAGCCAGCTTGTCGGACTGGACTTCATCCGGGAGTTGCTCACCTCGAAGGAATACCGGCTCTACGATCCGGAGCACGGAGGCGGGCTCTGGTGCGGGAAACACTATGGCCTGGATGAGCCGCGGTTCGGCGACCCGCTCAACGACCATTCGCACGGGGCCTCCGTGCGGCAGTGTCTGCGCTACTATCTCATGCTCGAGCAGGGCCGGCTGGTTAACGCTGAAGTCTGCGCCACGATCAAGAAGATCTTCGCGGCCCCCCTTCTGGAGTTCCACAACGACCGTTTCGTCGGCGGATTGAACGGCCGCGATGTCACCATTCTGCGAAAAAGCGGCTGGTGGGAAGACTGGCACCTGGATACCGCCCGCGTCGTGCACGGCAGACACCTCTACTTCATGGCGGGCATGGCCCGGCACCCCAAAGGCCAGGAATACCTGGCCCAGATGGCCCGGGCCGTGGACGAGGCGATCTGCGGCCAGGAACCCAAGCCCAAGCCCTTCGCCCACGAACTGATCCTGCACGATGCCGGAAACAACTTCGGACGGCCGCAACAGAAACCGGAAGAAGAACAAGCGGTCATCACGATTGCGCCGCCGACCGGCGGAGCGGAATCCGCCTACGAATCCCTCCCGATTGAACCGAAGCTTCAGTTCAACGAGGCGCTGCTGTCGTGGAATCTTGACGTGCCCGACGACGCCACCGTACGAATCGAGCTGCGTGCGGGTCGGCTGGCCTACGACACTTGGTCGCCCTGGCTGACCGTAACCCAGTGGGGACCGGGGGCCTTCACGGACGAGCCGGTTGTCCGATCGGAACAGGGCAACATCGACACGGATTACTTTCGCTCCAGTAGCTGGTACGACCGGCTCCAGTATCGGCTGCGCGTGACGGGAACATCGCAGCCCGTGGCCATTCATCGCATCGGTGTCTGCGTAAGCGACACGACGGGCATCCCCACCGCGCTGCCACGTCCCCGACCGGTCCGCGAACCCCTGGACACCGCCTCCTGGCAACGCACACTGCCGGTTCCCTTCCGCAGTCAGAAGACGGACGAGCCGGGGATGAAGCACGGAATCTGCAGCCCCACGTCCGTCGGCATGGTGATGGAATACCGCGGCGTCAGCCGGACAAACGAGACGATCGCCCAGCGGGCGTTCGACGCCCGACACCGCATCTACGGAAACTGGCCGATGAACGTGCAGGCGGCCCACACCTTCGGCGTGCCGGGGTATCTGACCCGCTTCAGCGACTGGGACGATGTTCGGGCGATGATCGCGGCCGGCCAGCCGCTGATCATTTCCATCGTCGCCCGGAAGGGCGAACTGCACAACGCCCCCTACAAGAGCACCGATGGGCACCTCATCGTGATCACCGGCTTCGCCGACGCCAATCATGTGACCGTCAACGACCCCGCGGCCCGCACCGCCGGCGCGGGACAACGAACCTACAGCACGGACGACCTGGAAACCGTCTGGATGCGAGCGAAAGGTGGAACCGCCTATGTATTGCTGCCGCCACGGCCGTAGACTCGTTCCCGCGACCCTGGGATTCGGATTCCTGCTGGTTCTGTCCGGCGGCTGCGCCCCGGCCCGGCACGCCATCGACCCCGCCGGACAGTCGCTGGCGAACGATCCGCTCGTGGACCTCGCGACATACGATCCGCGCATCGTGATCGACGTCAAATACGCCACGGCCGACAACTTCGTCGGAAAACCGGTGTATCCGATCGCCCGTTGTCTGATCCGCCGATCCGTCGCTCAACGGCTGGCCCGCGTTCAGGACCGGCTGGAGACCGACGGTTTCGGCCTGAAGGTTCACGACGGGTATCGGCCGCTCTCCGTGCAGAGGCAGTTCTGGCAGCTCATGCCGGATCCGCGATATGTAGCCGATCCGAGCAAGGGTTCCCGACACAACCGCGGATCGGCGGTGGATGTCACGCTCGTCGATGCGTGCGGCGGCGACGTGGATATGCCCACGAAGTACGACGATTTCACCGTGGCCGCCCACCGCGATTACACCGGCGGGAGCGAGGCGAGCCGGCAGAACCGCGACCGACTGGCCGCCGCCATGGAAGCGGAGGGGTTCAAAGGGCTGGCGGAGGAATGGTGGCATTTCGACGCGCCCGGCTGGGAGCAACTGCCGCTGCTTGACATTTCGGTGGCCGCGGCGCCCGCATCTTCGGAGACGACCGTGAGCGATCTGACGCGAGCCCGGACGCTGGCGGATCTGGGAGAGTTCGCCGAGGCCGAACGGATTCTCCGCAGGCACGTGCCGCAATCCGACCGCCCGGCAATCAGCGGCTACGCCGTGGAGCTGGACATTCTGCGACGCATTCGGCGAGACTTCCGGCTCTCGGCCGACCAGATGCTGGAGAAACTCCGCGCCGCCATCCCGGATGTGACGGCCGCGGACATGGATCGTTGGCGGCGGGAAGGCGTTCTGCAGCATCGCATCATCGACGGCGAGGTCCGTTTCTTCGCGCGGGAGCCGGGCAACCTTTTCCGAATCTGCCCCGCGGCGAAGGCCCGCCGCGTCGGTCCCGCCGAACGGGCCGGCTGGTCATTCTCATCCGCCGCCAACGCCGCGCACGTTCTGAACCTTGCTCGCCAGCGCGGCGAACCCGCCGTTTATCCCGTCACGCACGACGTCACGTACACGTTGACCGTCAACAAAGGCCACCCCCGTGTCAAGCCGGGCGCGGTGGTCCGGTGCTGGCTCCCCTTTCCGCAGGAGTACCGCCAGCAGACCGATGTCCGGTTGATCTCCACCGACCCGCCCGGCGGCCGGACGGCGCCGAACGGATCGCCCCATCGCACGATCTACTTCGAACGGGTGGTGACCGACCCCTCAGAACCGCTTCGCTTCCAGGCTCGTTTCGAGTTCGTCACGTCCGCCTGGTGTCCGGACCTCGACCCGGCGAAGGCAAAACCGTACGACAGTTCCGGCGATCTGTATCGCGACTTCACCGCGGAGCGCCCGCCGCATATCGTCTTCACGCCGGAGGTCCGGAAAATCGTCGCCGATGTCGCCGCAAGCGAACCGAATCCCCTGTTGCGGGCGCGAAAGCTCTTCCGCTGGATGGACGCCAACATGCCGTGGTGCGCCGAGATGGAGTACAGCACCATTCGCAGCCTCTGCGCCAAAGGCCTGGCGGCCCGGCGCGGCGACTGCGGCGTGCAGGCCCTGACGTTCATCACGCTGTGCCGCGCCGCCGCTATTCCGGCCCGCTGGCAGTCCGGCTTCGCCACCCGGCCGAACGAGTCGAACATGCACGATTGGAGCGAGATCTACATTGAACCGTGGGGCTGGCTGCCCGTCGACGCATCGTACGGCCTCCAGGAACACGACGAACCGGACGTGCAGACCTTCTTCTGCGGGCATATGGACCCGTACCGGATGATCGTGAACCTGGACTACGCCCAGCCGTTGTCGCCCGCCAAGACGAGCTTCCGCAGCGAGCCGAACGACTTCCAGCGCGGCGAGGTCGAGATCGACGGCCACAACCTCTACTTCGACGAATGGAGCTACGACTTCCACGTGCGGACCACGCCGCAGGAAAAGAGTTGGACGGCCCTGGCCGAAACGCTGGATGCGGTTGTCCCCGCCTGTCTGCTGGACGGGAACATCTCCGGCGCGGTCATCCGCGTGGGTCGCAAGGTCGGCGACGGCTACGAGGAATGGTCCAAGGCGTATGGCTATCTGTGCTTTGAGCCGGAGCCGGTGCCCATGCCGCAAGACGCCATCTTCGACCTGGCCTCCATGACCAAGCCGCTGGCCACCGGCGCCGCGTTGGCCATCCTCATCGACGAAGGCAAGGTATCCCTGGACGACCCGGTGAGCCGGTACCTGCCTGAGTTTGCCGAAGCAGACAAGGCGAACGTTACCGTTCGGCATCTTGTGACGCACATGTCGGGTCTTCCGCCTTACGTCGGCGCAGGCGAACAGAAACCGATCAAGGACGAGCACGGCTTTCCCTGCCGAGACGCGATCCGCAAATACATTCGCGAACGCAAGCTGTCACGAGAACCGGGCCAGGCGGTGGTCTACAGTTGCCTCAACGCCATCCTCTGCGCGGAAATCGTGCGCACCGTCACCGGCATGGAGCACAGCGAGTTTCTGGCTCAACGAGTCTACAAACCGCTGGGCATGACCGACACAGGCTTCAACCCTCCGGCGGAGTTGGACGCACGAATCGTCCCGACCACCCGGACTCCGTATGGCCGGGGGCCGGGCGGCTTTCTCCGCGGCCAGGTCCACGACCCGCTGGCCGCCATGCAGGACGGTGTCTCCGGCAACGCCGGCCTGTTCAGCACGGCCGAAGACGTGGCCCGATACGCCCAGATGCTGCTTAACGGCGGGGAGCGGAACGGCGTGCGAATCCTCTCGCGCGACGCGGTCCGGATGGCCACAAACCCCCTGAACCCCGGCGGCGTATCCGCCAAAGGCGAACCGGACCCCCGTGGCCTTCTCTGGGCGCTTCACCAGCCGGCGCCGAACGCAACAGGCCCAGACGCGATTCCCTTCTACGCGCACACCGGCTACACCGGGACGGCCATCCGCGTGTACCCCGAACAAGGCATCTACGTCATCGTGCTGGCCAATCGCGTCCACCCGGACGACAAGGGCCAGGTGGGCGCCTTGCGCACGGCCGTGTGGCGGAGCGTAAGCAGAGTATTCCTTCAGGCAACCCGGTCGCCATGTGGCTTGATCCGCCGACTCTCGCCCGGATTTTTCCGGAACAGGAGCGCAACCCATGCCTGATTACGATCTGATTCTGCGAAACGGCACCGTGTACGACGGTACGGGTTCGCCGCCCGTGGCCGCCGATGTGGCGGTCTCCGGCGACACCATCGCTGCCGTGTCGCCGCTGCCGCACGCCCGCGCGCGGGAGGAGCTAGACGCGAAGGGGCTGGTCGTGGCGCCCGGTTTCATCAACATGCTGAGCTGGGCCAACGAAACCCTGATCGAGGACGGCCGATCGCAGAGCGACATCCGCCAGGGCGTGACCCTGGAGGTGCTCGGCGAGGGCCGGTCCATGGGCCCGCTCAATGAGTCCATGAAGCGGGAGATGGTCGAACAACAGGGAGACATCCGCTACAATGTGGAATGGACCACGTTGGGCGAATACCTGGAGTTCCTCGAACGCTGCGGCGTGTCGTGCAACATCACCTCATTCGTCGGCGCCGCCACGCTGCGGATTCATGAGATCGGCTACGCGGATCGCCCCCCGACGCCCGAGGAACTGACGCGGATGCGTTCGCTGGTCCGACAGGCCATGGCCGAAGGCGCGGTCGGCATCTCCTCCGCGCTGATCTATTCACCCGCCGCGTACGCCCGTACCGACGAGCTGATCGCCCTGGCCGAAGAAGCCGCCGCCGCCGGCGGTCTCTACGCCTCCCACATCCGCAACGAAGCGGACGGCCTGCTCGAGGCGCTGGATGAGTTTCTGACCATCGCGCGGCAGGCCGGCATCAGGAGCGAGATATACCATCTCAAAGCGTCCGGCCGGTCAAACTGGTCGAAGCTGGACACCGTCATTAGGGCGGTCGACCGGGCCCGGGCGGAAGGACTGCCCATCACGGCCGACATGTACACCTACGCGGCCAGTTCCACCGGCCTGGACGCGGTCATGCCGCCCTGGGTACAGGAGGGCGGGCACAAGGCCTGGGTCGCCCGCCTGCGCGATCCGAACGTGCGAGCCCGCGTCAAACAGGAGATGAACACCCCCAGCCGGGCCTGGGACAACGGGTGGCTGTCCGTGGGCTCGCCCGACAAGATCCTGCTGGTCGGCTTCAAGAACCCGTCGCTCAAGCCGCTGGCCGGCAGGACGCTCGCGGAAATCGCCGCCATGCGGGGCACCCCACCGGAAGACACGGCCATGGACCTGGTCACCGAGGACGACAGCGAAGTCGGAGCCGTGTTCTTTGTGATGTCCGAAGAGAACGTGACGAAAAAGATCCGCTGCCCGTGGATGAGCTTCTGTTCCGACGCGCGTTCGTTGGCGACCGAGGGCGTTTTCCTCAAGCGGAACACCCACCCCAGGGCCTACGGCTCATTCGCCCGTGTGCTGGGCAAATACGTCCGGGATGAGCGGGCCCTCACCATGGAAGAGGCCATCCGGCGGCTGGCCGCCCTGCCTGCCGCGAACCTCGGCCTGCAAGGCCGCGGTCGGCTGGCGCCGGGATACTTCGCGGACATCGTGGCCTTCGACGCCGCAACCATCCGCGACAACGCCACGTATAAGGAGCCCCATCAGTACGCCACGGGCATGGTTCACGTGGTGGTCAACGGGACTCCCGTTCTGCGGGACGGCGATCACACCGGCGCCACGCCCGGCCGCTTCGTCCGCGGCCCCGGCCGACGCCAGTGAGCCGGATGGAGTTCCTCGCCCATCGGCGGTCCTACGAATGCCCGAAGACTAGGTGGCATATCCATACCGCCGCCAGGATCCCCGCTACGTCCGCCACCAGCCCCGCCACCAGGGCATGACGGATTCGACGGATGCCCACCGAACCGAAGTAGAGCGCGATGATGTAGAACGTCGTATCCGTACTGCCGAACATGGTGCCGGCGACCCTTGCCTCGAAGGAGTCCGGAGCGGCCTCCGTAATCTCGGTCACCAGTCCGAGGGAACCGGAGCCGGACAGAGGTTTCATCAGGGCGACGGGCAGCACCTTCGGCGGCATGCCGACGGAGTTCGTGACCGGAGCCAGAACCTCCGACACGTAATCCAGGGCGCCGGATTTGCGGAACATGCCGATCGCCACAAAAATAGCCACAATGTAGGGCAGAATCTGCAGGAAGATATCCCACCCCTCGCGGCCGCCTTCGATGAACGCCTCGTACACCTTCACCCGCTTGACCATGGCATAGCCGACGATCAGAAAGAACATCAGCGGAATGGTCAGAAGCGAGATGTATTCGACCGTCCCTTTGAACGTGGTTGCCGCGATCATGACCGGGCCTCCTTCCCGTCGACGGCGTGAACCGCTGCCTCCCGCTCCCGCAGATACTCCGCAACGGCCGCTCCGCGAGAAAACATGGGAAGCCGCCCGAGCACCTTGACCATGACGATCGCCGTCACGGTGGCCACGGCCCCGGCCAGCATGCAGGTTCCGATGATCTCGGTCGGGTCGCTGCAATTGGCGCCGTTACGGATGCTCAGCAGCGTGGCGGGCAGGATGGCCAGCCCCGCCGTGTTGTAGCCCAAGAGCATGATCTGCGAGTCGGTGGCCACCTCCGGATGGTCGTTGAGCGTCTGGAGCTCCTTCATCGCCTTGAGCCCGAAGGGCGTGGCGGCGTTGCCCAGTCCGAGCAGGGTCGAGGTTACGTTCATGACAATGGCGCCGTTGGCCGGATGATCCTTCGGAACCTGCGGAAACAGAAAACGAATGACGGGATAGACGGCCCTTGCCACAAGCTGGATGATTCCGGCCTTCTCTCCCACTTTCATCAGTCCCAGCAGCATGACCATGGCCGCCACGAGCTTCAGCGCGATCTCGAACCCCTTGGTCGCATACTCGAAGGCGGCGTCCGTCAGCGATTTGAGGGTCACCAGCCGACCGACGGCCAGCGGCTGCTCGATGATGACGGAACACTGCTCCGGCGGACAGTCCTCCCAGTCCAGAACGAATCCGTCATCCGTCAGCCGCGCGCCCTGCAGATGCGGCTCGCGAACTCCGGGGGGCGCTTCCACGGAACGGACGGAGAGATCGGCCCCGTCACGGTTGACGACAAATGCGAAGACCCGATCGGGTGCGTCATCGGCGGCCTGCCGAACCAGAATGGTGTTCTTCCCCCGGCGGAAATAGTGCTGCGGAATCGGCGCGTTTAACGGCTGGAGCCGCTCGATACTGACGACGTAATCGCCGTTTCCCTTGAAATCCCAGGTGAGGTCAAGGCACTGGCCGTCCGGGCGGGTCGCGATGATCCACGGCCTGTCCGGGCTCTCCGTGGCGCTGGATTCCGGGATCCGGCACTGCCCATTGGTCTTCTCGAGCGCCAGCGCGAAGCGGCGCGGCCTGGTGTCCGCTTTGTCCGACTCTCCGATGTGAAAGACAAGCGTGTTGGCGCCTTCCGACAGCAACGAGAAATCCACGCGGCACGTCGTCGGCTGAATGTGCTGCACCAGGCACAAAACGAACGAGGCGAGAATCATGATTCCCCAGATGAAGTTGATATTGAGGACGCTTCGGACCAGGCCGCTGAGTATCTTCATTTACCAGGCTTCTCCTGCCCGTACGGATGGCCGACCGCCTCCCGCCGCACACTGCGGCGCAGGAGCACGGATCACAGAACGTCCCATTATGGGTCCGCACGCTCATCGTGCCAAGGCAGAAAGGGCTTCGCTTGTGAAATCGCCTCATCACGCTATGCTTGTGCGCTCGACGCGATGTCGCGTCGGACCTGGATGCCTTGTCGTATGAATGCCGCGTACCTCCGCGCCGAAATCGACCTGACCGCCATCGAGCACAACATCCGCGTGCTCCGGGCTTTCGCCCCTCCCGGCTGCCGGCTCTGCCCCGCCGTCAAGGCGAATGCGTACGGGCACGGCCTGCGGGTCATTCTGCCCGCCCTGCGGCGGGCCGGCGCCGACATGCTCGGCGTAGCCGCCATCCAGGAGGCGCTCGAACTGCGCGAACAGGCGTATGACGGACCGATCCTGCTGTTCGGAACGGAACTCAACGCCTGGCGCGGACCGCAGCGCCGTGACGCCGCCCGCTGGCTGGTGGAGCACGACGTGCGGGTCACCGTGACGTCCGCGGCCGATCTGGACGATCTGGCCGCCGCCTCGCGAGCCGTCGGGCGGCCCGCACGGCTCCACTTCAAGCTCGATTCCGGCATGTCGCGCATGGGCATCTGCGAGGAACCCCTGCTCGACTTGATCCGCACCGCCGCCCGGACCGACGGCCTGGCGATCGAAGGACTCTATACCCACTTCGCCACGGCCGATGACGACAAGGTCTTCGCCGGGCAACAGCTCGACCGGTTCCTGAGTTTCGTGCGGCGAATCCGTGCCGACGGGTTTTCCGTGCCCATCGTCCATGCGGCCAATTCCGCCGCCATCATCGACGTGCCCGGCAGCCACCTCGACATGATCCGGCCCGGCATCTCTCTCTACGGATACCACACCGGCCCGCACATGGTGAACCGCCCGGACCTGCGCCCGTCCCTGCGTCTCGTCAGCCGGCTCACCCTGGTCAAAGACATCCCGGCGGGCAGCCGCGTCGGATATGGCGGTACGTTTCAGGCGAAGCAGGAATCGCGGGTCGGCCTGGTGCCCATCGGCTATGCCGACGGATACAACCGGCACCTGTCCAACCGGGGCCGGATGCGGGTCGCCGATCGGCTTGTTCCAGTCATTGGGCGGATCAGCATGGATCAGACGGTCGTAGACCTTACCGCTTTGCGAAACGATGGTGTCGCCGTTTCGGCCGGCGACCCAGTGGTAATCATCGACAACCGCCCGGACGCGCCGAACAGCGTCGAGTCGCTGGCCCGGATGCTCGATACGATTCCGTACGAAATCACGACGCGGCTCGGTAACCGCATCGAGCGCGTTGTCGCACCGGCACCGGCCGCAAGCACATGAGTAAACCGAAGGGGTTGCGCTATGATCATTCCTTCTGACGACCGGTTGAGGCGGATCCGCTCCATTCATCTTGCGCTGGCTCTGTCCGCTCTGCTGCCGGCGGTCGGGTGTACCCCGGTCCGCCATGATCCGGTACTGGCCAGAACCCTGCCGCCCATCCTGCACCGGCTGGACGATTCGGGAGCCGTCGTGTCGGCCAGGGTCATCGAGCTGCCGTCCGGGCGGGAACTGTTCGCGGATCATCCGAACCGCCCGTTGACACCGGCCAGCAACATGAAGCTGATCGTCACGGCCGCCGCCCTGGATGCCCTGGGCCCGGACTTCACGTACGACACATATCTGGTGCGCTCCGGCGATGATCTATGGATCGTGGGGACCGGCGATCCGGCCCTGGGCGACTTTCGAATCGGCACACGCCACCAGCGCGATCCCTTCGCCGTGCTGGACGAATGGACGGACCTCCTCCGACGGCAAGGGATCACCCGGATTCCCGGCGACCTGTGCTATGACGAGTCTTGGTTTGAACGCAAGCAGGTGCATGACCATTGGGCCGAGGACGACCGGGCGGAATGGTACGCCTGCCCGGTCAGCGGCCTGAATTTCAACGATAACTGCATCGACGTAACCGTGACGCCCGCCGACCCCGGCGAGCCGGTCCGCTACAGCATTGCGCCGCCCACCCGAGTGGCCACCATCGTCAATCATTGCCTGTCCCACGGCGAGGGCAAGCCGGCGAGGATCGCCCGGGATGTCACCCGCAACGTTTTCACACTCTCCGGTCGAGCGACAAAGCAGACGGAGTTGCCATCCAAGCCGGTGACCCACCCGGGCGTCTTTCTGGCAGACGCTTTCCGCCTGGCCCTGGAGAAAAACGGGATTTGCGTAGCGGGTGATCTGAAACCGATTACGGTGCGGCGTGACGAATGCGGCGCGCCGCTGGACGGCGAAATCCTCGCCGTCCATCGCACCGCGCTGGCCGACGTGCTCTGGCGGACCAACACCCATTCTCAGAACCTCTTCGCCGAATGTCTGGCCAAAACCCTGGGGCGGCGATGGGCTGCGTCCTGGCGGCTGCGACAGCCAGGTTCGTGGGACAACGCCCGTCGCGCGGTGCCCGACCGGATTCGCCGATTGGGCGTTTCCACCGGGGGCCTGAAAGTGGCCGACGGCTCCGGACTGAGCCACGGCAACAAGGTCACCGCCCGGCTGCTTACCGATCTGCTTCAGGTGATGTACTCGCACCCGAACGCGGCGGCGTATCGGCAGAGCCTCTCGAAGGCCGGCGTCGAAGGAACGCTGCGCAATCGCATGAAGGATTTGAAGGGTCGCGTCTTCGCCAAGACCGGGTATATCAACTCGGTTCGCACGCTCAGCGGCTATGTGCAGACCCGCGACGGAAAATGGCTGGCCTTTTCCTTCCTGTACAACCGCATCCCTGGATCGGTAACGCCCTTCGAGAAGCTGCAGGATGAAGCGGTGCGCGTACTGGCGGAATGGTCGCCGCAGGACCACCCGTAGCAACGAGGCCGGCTCGTTTACCTCAGTCCGGCCAGGGCCTCGCGAGCGGGTGCGAAATCCGGCCGCAAGCGGATAGCCTCGCGATAGGCGGCCGCCGCACCGGCCCGATCTCCCTTGCGACGCAGCGCATTGCCCAGGTTGTAGTGCAGACCGAAATCCTCGGGGGCCATCTTCAACGCCTCCCGATACTCATCAATGCCGGCGTCCAGATCGCCACGCGCCACCAGGGCCGCGCCCAGGTTCAGCCGCGCGTCCACGTCCGTCGGCCGCACTCGCACCGCCTCGCGAAAACACTCGAGCGCTTCCTCGGCCCGTCCGAGCTTCCGCAACAGCAGACCCAGATCGTGATAGCCGTTGGGATACTCCGGCTCGAGCCGAACCGCCTCGGCGAAGTGATCCGCGGCCTCGTCCAGGCGCCCGAGCCGCTCCAGAAGCTTGCCCAGCCCGTACTGAACTTCACTGCTGTCGGGATGCCGTTCCAGCAGGGTGCGGTAGATCGCGATCGCTTCCTCCAGCCGGTTCTGAAGAAAAATCGACCGGGCCAGCCGAAGGGTCAGATCCACGCTTTGCGGAAAAGCCTCCACAAGGCGACGGTACACCGCCTCCGCTTCTTGCAGGCGGCCCGTTTGCAGAAACAAGGTGCCCTGGCCCATCAGGGCAATGGACTCAAGATGGTCTTTGGGGTCCTCGCCAACCGGGTCGAATCGATCCAGCTCCGTCTGGCTGGACGGCAACACAGGCGCGCCCCCCGCCACATAACCCAGCGAATGAAGCTTCTCGAGCGTCTCCTGATCCGGCCGCGACATCGCATCCGCGCCCGGCAACGGCGACTGAGCGATGATGGTGCGAAGCTGCTCGCGCATCACGGCCAGCCGGTCCGGTTCCGCCGTCGCCAGGTTGCGTTGCTCACGAGGATCCTCGCGCACGTGGAAAAGTTCGGGCCTCGGAGCATGGATATACTTCCAGCCGTTCACTCGCAGGCAGCGCAGCGGCGCGGTGCCAAAAACAAACTGCGCGCCCAGCGATTCGCCGCATGCCGGCAGGTCCGTCGCCTCAGACGGGTGCCGCATGCGTGAACGAAGGTCGGTTCCCTGAACGCCCGACTCGGCCGGCGCGCCGACGATGGCCAGAATCGTGGGCATGATGTCAACGGTGCGCGTCTGAGAAGCCACGACGACCCCCTCCGGCAGGCGCCCGGGACAATGCATCACCAGCGGCACGGACATCGTCGTGTCATAGACGAAATACAAATGCGTCTCCTCGCCGTGCTCGCCGAGCCCTTCGCCGTGGTCCGCGGTGACAACGAACAAGGTTTTCCTGTCGAGCCCCAGCCGCCGCAACGCTTCGACCAGTCGGCCGACCTGAGCATCCGCGAACGCGATCTCCGCCGTGTAGGGCTGGGCAAACCGGCCGCGATACGGCTCCGGCGGGTTGTAGGGCGCGTGCGGATCAAACAAATGCACCCAGAGAAAAAACTCCCCGCCGGCATGGGCTTCCAGCCACTGGATCGCCCGGTCACACACCTCGTCCGCCCGACGTTCGTGCCGATCGCCCGTATCGTCGTAGGTCTCAAACCCCTGGTCCAGCCCCGTGTCCCGCCCCACGACGATGGCCGCCACGAACGCCGCGGTGCGGTATCCGGCGTCCTGCAGGGCCTCGGCCAGCGTTCGATGCCCCCTGCCCAGCCGGAACCCCACGTTGTCCCGCACCCCATGCACGTGCGGGTATAGCCCCGTCAGAATCGTGGCGTGCGACGGCAGCGTACTCGGCGCCGCCGACATGCACTGGGCGAACCGTACGCCCCCGGCCGCCAGTCGGTCCACGTTGGGCGTGGCTCCGCCCGAATGCCCGTAACAGCCCAGGTGATCGGCCCGCGTGGTATCCAGCGTGATCAGAACAACGTTCAGCGGTCCGGTGTCCGCAGTTCGCTTCGCGGTGTGACGCCACCAGAGACCACCCGAGAACACGATGAGCAGCCCCAATGCACTCCACAGCACGATCCGCCGCCTCGGCCGTGATGCGCCGGCCGCGGGCGCTGATTCACGATCGGTCCCGCGTCTTTCTCCCGCGGTTTTTTTTCGTCTTCGCGTCATGGGGACGAGTCGCTCACTCGACCGGGATTATAGGCAGCGAGCGGCATTCGCCCAAGCCGCTCGCCGGTGAGGCCCCCATCAACAAGCGAGGCCGCCTGCAACAGGCGGCCTCGCACCGGAGTCTTTCAAAACAGGTCATCCGCGGCCTAACGGCGGCGGCGCAGAAGCGCAAGCCCGCCCAGGCCCAGGAGAGCCAAAGTCGCCGGCTCGGGAATCAGATGGAAGCTGCCATCTGAGCCGGTAACGGCCAGCCAGTCGCCGCCCGGAGAGTAGATCCGCAGCGTTTCGCTGCTGCTGCTCACCACGTAGAGGTTGCCCGCCGCGTCGAACGCAAGGTCCCGGATAATGTTGCCGGGGTGCATGATGGTATCGACCAGCACCGGATTCGTCGGATCGCTGATGTCCAGAATGTAGATCTCGCCTTTGTTCGTCACCATCGCCATCAGATCCTGGTCCCCGTAAATGTCGATCGCGCCATAGCCCTGATTCAGCGGAAGTGTGGCCGGGCCAGACCTCCAGGTGGGGGTGTCGGCGCCGTCTTCCCAGTAACTCAATGCAGGGATGGCACTGCTGTCGGTGTAGCGATACTGGGCAATCCACCAGTTCCCATTCTTATCGCGTACCAAATCCGACGTGGAATTCAGGATGTGGCCCGGTCCGTCGACCGTCTGATCCACGGGAGCCGTGGCGTAGCCGGAGGTGGCGGTGCCGATGTCATACCGCAACACGTTGCCGAAACGAACGTCCTCGTCCAATGTGAACATCTGGCGGTTGGCGCCGCTTCCTTCCACCCACACGCTGCAAACGCTCCCGTGCAGCGCGCCCGGGCCCGCGCCGTAATTTTCCATGACCAAGCCCGAACCTGTCCGTCCGGTGTTGTCCAGAAGCTCATTGAAAGGCGCACTGAAGTTCGTGGTGTTCGCCGTCCAGAGACCGGAATGGACATCGGACCAGTCGGTGATGTACAGGTTGGTGTCGGCCGGATTGCTCTGGTTCAGGCTGATGCGCCACGGGCTGTTGGTGCCGCCCGCCGTCCAGTCCACGCCGCCGGTGTGCGCTGCGTCGCCCTGTCCGGTCACGTCACTCTGGGCCGCGTCCATCACGTAGATGCCCGCGGTCGTGGTTCGCCCGGCGGTCGTGCCGCCCAGACCTTCAGACACGTAGATCCGGCCGAAGTTGGGGCTCAGCGGGTTCCGGTCGACCGTCACGCCCTTCGGCGAATAGTACTTGCTGGTATTGTCGGCGTCGTTGCTGAACTTCGTCCAACCCGCCGCTCCCCCGCCCAGCACCTTAATCTGGTACGAAGAGTAACCCGTCATGTCAAACGAGTGATTCCCCTTCGTCAAAGCGCCAAGCGGAAGCGTCGCGGCCCCGCCGTCAAACTCCACCCACGCGTTCACGGCGTCCTGGTTCAGGACGAAGTTCACCGTGTTGCCGGACTGGGTCACACCGGACGCATAGGGGATGGCCATCGCTCCCGATGCCACGACCAATACGGCCACGCCGGCAAGAAGAATAGGTACATTCCTTTTCATTTCTTCCTCCTCACAAGTAGAGAGACCTGTCACAACTGCGAATACCCAATGCGCGCACTTGCGTGCCGCAACCCATTGCGTACCACCTTCGTCTCTCTCTCTGTCAGCACGACCGCAAGAACTTGCAGCGATCTGCACCCCGCACGCCGAGCCGGTGCGTGCGATTCCAACACTGGTATGGTACCCCATTCACCGAATGCAGAACAAGCGCAAAACCCTGTAAAACCACGATTTGTCATGGATTCCGCGCGGTTTGGGCCGGGCGCTGGCCCCCTTTGTCCAGTTATCCGGACCTAAATCGCGGCCACCCACATCCTCGGACGGGCCCCGCTTGGCCCCGCGCCCC
>JBPOIK010000047.1:0-28117 GCA_052034525.1 Planctomycetota bacterium | reverse complement strand
ACGCTCTTCGACGCGACATGCCCCCTCCAAAGCCATCCGCCGACTGCGAAAACCCGGCCCCGACCCACCTACCTACCCGAGCCTCCGCCGCCGGTCTCCGCGTCCACGCCAACAACGCAACCGGCTTAAAAACAACGGGAGTGGATGGGAATCGAACCAATCCGCACCGCATTTTCTGGCATAATAACGGCATTCTTATCGGAAATAATATCCTCTATCGTATCTCAGGCCACCTCTGGAGCCGCCCCCGCTCTCCACACTAAACAGCCCGCACCCATCATTACGTTTTATTTTTTGAGCCAGCCTCATGGTGATAGTCCTTCAACGCCTGCTCAAGAAGATACCGCAGAGTATTCGCCTTATGCTTGGGACGGATTCGCTTGACCTGGGCCACAAGAATATCCAGAAGCGTGCCATCGTCACCGTCGAACAGCCCAGTCACTCGACGCATACCATGCTCATGCAGGTGAGGTTTGTTTCGCCGCTCATTGAAGATGACGGTTATCCGCACTTTCCCAAGGTCCAGCTCACGATTGTCCTTGTCGAACTTGTCGTAGATGGAGCACGCCACCCGCATCGCCTGCGATGACCACTTCACGCTGCCGGGCTTCACCCATCGATGAGGCCAGCGGGACATGGTGGCCGTCGGCAGCACCTTCATGATTTCCTTGGCTTCTGACGGCTGCTTGAAGGTGAGGTCGCCGGTGATGTCGGCACGGCTCACGCACCAGTCGCTCCAATCCGGTGACCGAAAGACGGAATCTCCCAGCTCCAACTCGATATCCCCATCAATCTGGTCCCGGATCGTGGCCAGGGCCGCCCAAGGGTCATACGCCATGCTGCTGTTGTCGGAGCCGGTGACCCGTGGCAGGGAGACCTCCACGTCGATCCACTTCGGCCAGTGACGCCACCGCATTCCGTTGTGGGCGTGATTCTTGATCCAGCATCCCCAGTCCTTGCGGTAACGCCATCCCTTCGCTTTCAGCCGAGCCCGATGATTCCACGACGGCTCCCAGGCAAAGAACCCGAGCCGGACGGTATCGACGCCCACCTCAATGCGGCAGTCGAGATCAGGTCGAGAGGGATGCGTATGCTCGTAGGTGAACATGTCGAAACGCCATGACCGGGGCCTGTCCAAAAACGTCCCCCGGAAAAATCGTCGTAAGTCCTTGCTACGTCGTCCCCATTCTGACCGATTTCGGCAGCCCAAGAAAGTCTACGATTTTAGACAGAATCCGCTTGCGCACGCTCAATCCGCACGGTAGTGTTCATTGGAAGCCGACCCGAAGCGAGAATCGCCCATGCCCACCGCCGCCGTCTACATCCGCTGCTCATCCGCCACGCAAACCACGGCCAGCCAACGGCACGAGATCGACCGCTACCTCGCTTCGCAGGTCGTCTGCGGTCGAATCGAGTGGTATGAAGATGCGTCTGTGACCGGCACGACCCTCGACCGCCCGGCCCTTGGCCGCCTCCACCGGGACATCCTCGACGGCAAGGTGACCACGGTGATCGTCTGGAAGCTGGACAGACTCAGCCGCAGCATCGCCGACGGCGTGAAGCTCCTGTCGGACTGGGTGGCCAAAGGAGTGAGAGTGGTCGCCGTCACGCAACAGATCGACCTGAGCGGGCCGCTCGGACGGATGGTCGCAAGCCTGCTCTTGGGAATCGCCGAGATGGAAAGGGAGCACCTGCGGGAACGTCAGGCGGCGGGAATCGCCCACGCAAAGTCCCGAGGCGTCCGTTTCGGGCGTCCCCGATCCGTCGATGCCGCTATCGTCCGCAGGTTGAAGGCAAACGGCTGCTCGGTATCTGGAATCGCTCGACGCCTTGGCATTTCTCGCCAGACGGTCTACAACGCCCTGCGGACTCAGGCTGCCTGACGGCGGCACATCGCGCATAGTCCAATCACCGCCACAAGGGCAAAAGTGGACGGTTCCGGTATCGGAACGCCTGTGACGATGAAGTCCTCCACGAAGAGCCGCTCAGTCGAATCGCTCGTGTTGAACTCCATGGCTACCCAGAAATCGGGATTGTCCCAGCTATACTCGCCAAAGTAAGCCTCCAGAGGGATAAACGTCTTCGGTGGCTGGTTGGACCCTCCCCATTGACCCTCCGTTGTGTTTTCGATTACTGCAACACCGCCTAACGACGGCGGGAGACTGTCGTATCCCTGAATACGGAAGAAATCCTGAGGCTCGAACGGCGTGGCGATGTTGCTCGCTCGATAGCGACCCCTGACAAAGATGTCTCGATACCCAGTCGTGTCGATCTGCGTGAAAGCAATCACGGTCTGGTTGTTTCCCCCGCCTTCATTGTCCGTTCCGAACGTGGAGTCCACCAAGAACCATCTCATCGACTGGTCCCCCGTTTCGATGACCGACCATCGAGGGTCAAACGACGATGGATAGAAATCCTCCCAGAACAGCGTATCGGCTGCTTGTGCCGCTCCGCCGAAACCCGATGTCATTACGATGAACCCAACCATCAAGAGACAGACTTTTCGGCACATGTTTCTTCCTCCAGGGTAGATGCGGAACGAGCCATTGACGACCAACGTGGAGGCTTTCCCAACGCCTCACGTTTCTGTCACCATCACGACATGGGTGCCCGGATTCTGCTGCTCGGCAATCTGCCGGGCCTCGGACTTGCTGCGGGCTTGGACGAAAACGTCGATGTTTCTTCCCTTGCCCTCCAAGCGTAGCGTAACTCGAAAGGTTCGAACGTCTGGCATTGCGGGCCTCCACAGGGGTTCCTATTGCTTTCGTCACAGTGACCGACGACGGAAAACCACCAAGCTTCCTGCTGCGAGAAGGACCATTGACGATGGTTCGGGAATCCTCGCAATAAACGCCTCCGTGTTTCCATCGGCGTTGATGCCGGTGCCCACTATTGTCAGGCCGTCGGCTGAGATGCCGGTCGCATCGAGAAGCCGACTGAATCCGCCCAAGTCGAGTCCCAGGTCGTCCACCAGCAAATCTTGAAGCGGTCGCATGCCAGCCGCATCGGTCCAGATGAACGCCTCAGCCCCCGATTCCGTCGTGCCGCTTCCGATGATAACACTGCCGTCACCGGATATGGCCTTCGCCAGACTATGAAACTCACCGCCCGGCAGATCGCCAAGACCGACCATCGCATCATCGAGCGTCCAGCGAAATGCCTCACGGAAGTTCGAGCCTCCAGCGTTGGGCGACCTGCTTTCACCAACAATGGTCCAGCCATCGGCGGAAACGGCACGTGCTACGGATGGGTCATCCGCACCGGGAAGTCTGCCCAACCCGATCATGCCGTCCGCTGCCGACCACAGAAACGCTTCGCCAGCCGAGCTACCGCCGAAATCTGCGTTGCCGACAATAACCGAGCCGTCTGGCGACGTGCCATACGCTTTGCTTCCAAGACCCGGCTCGCGCAGACTGACCATGCCGCCCCCCTCGGTCCAACGGAAGGCATTTGCGGTGCTGCTGCCATAACCAACTGACTCACCGATGACGGTGATGCCATCCGCTGACACTCCGTATGCGTTGCTGCGAAACTGTGCCGGGTTGGCGTCTGGCAAGAACCCCAAGCCAACCATGCCCGTTGCCTCGGTCCAACGAAAAGCCTCCAGTTGTGACGACCCCGGCGAAAACCTGCCGCTGCCAACCACAACGGACCCGTCACCGGATATGCCATAGGCCGCACTGAATAAGTTGCCGGACGGGAGGTATCCCAGCCCGACAATGCCGCCCGAAGCCGTCCAATGAAACGCCTCGGTCCCGGTTGACGATTCGCTGGTGCCAACAACGGCTTGTCCATTCGCTGAGATGGCCGTCGCTCCGCTGACGAATCCCCCACCGGGCAGGTCGCCCAAACCCTGGAAAGACGGAGGGTCAGCAAGGGCCGCATTCGATCCAGAAATCAACGCCAGAATCAAGACTGAGCGGAGAAAAGGCAATTGACTCCGTTGCTCAAGAAGCTGACGGGGTGTTGACCGTTTGCCGTTTGGCTTCAATTCCCCGCTTTTCCTCCGCCGCAACACCACGATGCTCCCAGCGATGAGAATCCACGCCGAGCTTGCCTCAGGGACGACAACTTGAATGGCGTCGAGATCGAGAGAATCCCCGAGTTGGTTCGTATCATTGACCGCCACGAAGAAATCGTCGGTTACGCCAAGGAAGGGGAAACTGGGGTCTTGATCGAGATCGAAAAACCAGAGCCGTGAGCCCCACCAGTCCATCCAAGGCGGTGCTTCCAATGAAACCGTCCCCAACAAGAGGGGCGTGCCGCCAGGATTGTCCGCATAGCCATCATCATCTGCATCGACGAGTGACGAGGAATACCCATACTTCAACTCAAAGTCCGCATTCGTGTAGATCGTTGCCTCAGTCAGAATCAGGTCCGTCCCGACAGGAACGACAACCTCGCTCGTGTAATCAAACAGGGCGTCGCTTTGACCGAACCGTAGCGTGTAACCGCCCTCACCGTTGATGTCGGGAGCAAGACCGTCCGGCACACCGAGAACGGTCGTCGAGGGATAGCCATGTCCCGGGTAGGTCTCAACGTGAAACACGATCTCATCGATAAAAGCCCCCTCGACGATGTCGCCTCTCGCCACGAATGGGTAAATGATCGTGAATCCCAGGAATGCGATCAAAGCACTTGATCTCGTCATCATTGAAGCCCCTCCAAAAGGACGCCGAATGGTCATTTCTGCCGACGATGTAGCACGACAAAAGCCGCCATGCTCAGCAAGACTGCCGTGGATGGCTCAGGAACGATGGACAGGTTGATCGTCAATGCGTCTGCGTTGATTCCCAGGCCGGTATTGCTGATCGTCGCCGTCAGCGGAAACAGTCCGCCGATGTCGGATTCATCGAAGATGCTTGTCATCAGCGTCAGGCTCGTCCCATTCCAGTCGAGGCGTTCGGGGACGAAAAAGCTGGTTGCCTCAAGGAAGCCAAGTGAATCGAGGAGTGAGAGGTCCAAGACGGGATCGTTGACGACATCGAACTCAACCACTCCGCCATCAAGCACCGGCAACCCGTTAACCGACAGGGCGATATCCGGCCGGGACAGCAGCTCGACCATCGCCGTATCGAGGTCGCTTCCGGCTTCGTTACTACCGGAGAAACTGGCCGTCCAGACGGCTGAAGTGCCGCTCGGAATCGTGTATTCGTGGGCGTGCGATGCGTTGAGCGTTGGGTCGGGCTCGATGCTGCCGTCACCCCAGTCGATGCTCCAAGCTGTCGGGTCATCGGCAAAACTCAGGCTGTGCAGGCCCAAAGAGACCTCCGCCGTCAAGCCACCGGGGGCATCGCTGTTGATGCGGATGGTGTCTTCAGCGATGTCGAGTTGAGGGTCGTAGACGACCTGGCGTAGCGTTGCCCAGTCGTATTCGGCATAGTCGTGGTAAAGCTCAGCGACTGGCGATGCCGTGATTCTCGCCCTGGTGCGGACCGTCATCGACGATCCACCGGGAACGTGGAGCATGGATGTTGTTTGATAACTTGTGCTGCTGTAGTGGGAGCTGCTTGGTCCGCCGCTGATGTCGGCCCACCATTCGACGTTGACTGAGCCTGCGACCACCGACCGCTGCTCACGCCCTCGGACTTCATAGCGGTATCGTTTGCCGGGCGTCACCGAAACTGACCGGGATGCAGTCATTGTGTGGTCGAGGCTTTGGTTGATGACCCAGTAGGGCCGTGGGAGCAACCCCATACGCAGATTGCCGCCGCTGACTTGGCTCTGATAGATCGAGCTGGTCCCCGAAACGGACCAATTGGAGAAGTCAGAATTGAGCATGTCGGAACCGACCCATTCTCCCGCCCGCGCATCGGCGGCGACAAAGGCGAGCATGATGAGCCCGCAGGTTGTCCGCTGTCGCATCGCTCAAGCCTCCGTAAAAACGACGAAGAGCCGACAGACCTTCTGCCGACTCTCTCGCTCCCGCATCCACTTTGTCACCGGCCATCCTACCGCTGACACGCAACTCGTGTCAACGAACTTTGACCCGAATATCGGGTCAGGATGGCAACGAAATCCCAACATGCTGCGGCTTACCGACGCCTGCCTCCCTTCCTACGAGATATGCGGGAAGAGGCGGGTTTCACCCAGCGTGACCTCGGCAGGCTCCTTCGCAAGCCGCAGAGCTTCGTCTACAACTGCGAAACGGGCAACCGCCGAGTTGATGTGAGCGAGTTTGTGGCTTGGGCGAACGCCTGTCAACTGGACCCGGTGGACGCCTTCCGGCGATTCGTCGCATCTCTGTGAGCCGGGCCGACGAAGCCGAAGCACGCAAGTCCTAAGGGAAGAACCCCCGGCGGCACAAGGGAGGGTTACGGTTTTAGCCTCCCCCCGGACCGTGGACGGCCCGATCCGGCGGGCAGATGGAAAAATCGGCGGCAAAAAGTATTTCGCCATCGGCCCGGAACTGCGAACGCCCATCGACGCAGGCAAGGATTCTCGGGATCATGCCCCCGAATCATAAGGATTGTAAGGATTTCGGTGGACACCATTGGCAGGACACCGATTTCCTTCAGCGACCGAAGTAGTATCGCTCGATTGCCCGGCAGGCGACCTCGACGATGCGGGGATTCCTCCTGATGTAGTTGTCGTCCACCCCCTTGGCGACGTGACCGGCCAGAACGTGGTATTGCTGCGTGGGCACCACCGGCGATGTCGATTCAGCGGCCACCGTGAGAGCCGAGTCACGCAGGTTTGCGAACGTCAGATTCCGCTGGATGTCGGCTTGCTTGCAGAGCGTCTGCCAGTGACGTCTGATGGTCTCGATGTGGACGGGGCGTCCGTAGGTCGAGACGAAAACGTGCTCTCGCCCATTCTGAAGCTTCTTCAACGCCGTGATTGTCCGCTTCCAAAGGACGGCCACCCTCGGCACTGCTCCTCTCGCTCGCCCGGTGGCCTTCGTCCGGTCAAACCGAATCGTCGCTCTCTTGAAGTCGATCATCGACCAAGTGAGGCGGCGACAGTCGATGGGATAGTATGCACAGTTCAGGGCAACGAGCAGCAACGCCGATTGCCAGTCGTCAGCCTGTTTGAGTATCGCTCGAAACTCCTCACGGGTGATATCGACGGGATTGGGCGACGGCTTGCTCGGCTGCTTCAGCAATGACCGCAGTTCGAGAATCGACCGATCCGCTGCACTCAAGTCCATCTCGCCGCTGAGGGCATGATTCATGACCGTCTTGATTTTCCCGAACCGGGACCGTATCCACGCAGGCGACCGCTTTCGACTGCTCTGCCGTTGCTTGATGACCGAGCGGTAATGGCGAAACGCCTCCCGGTCCAGGTCCACGACGAACTTCGCCCCGGTGATCTCGCAGAACTCATCCCACCAAGTCCTTGAGTTTTTCCATTCCTTCGAGGTCAGGTCACCCTTCTTGTCATTCAGGTAGAGGGAGATGATGTCTTCGAGCGGCTTTGAGGGCGGCGGCGGTTCGAGCCGGTGGAGATACGCCAACTGCTCGATGCCGGTCCTCTGAGCGGCCAGTTTGGGGTTGCTCAGGATGAGGTCGCGCACGGTATCCCAGAACGCATCGGAGGCCAGCAACTCCTCGACTTCGATGTCCCCATCCTCGTCGATGGTGACTTCGATTTCCCGATGCTTGAGGGCGGCCTCCAGCCCGCCATCGACTTCACTCTGCCGCAACCGCCGTCTGCGGACAGCGACGGTATCGCCTTCTTGCTGAGCCTCCCACTGCCGGAACCGCAAGATTGCCGTTGGCCGGTCGTCGCTGTTGCCGTGGTATCGACGCCGCTCCTTCTGGCCGTCCTGCCAGACCGAGAAATACCGCTCGAACTCCTGGCCGCTCTGTTTTTTGGCCTTCTGGATGCGGAGCCCGTTGACCACGTTGCCGTTGCGGTCACGGACGAAATCGGGTTGTGGACCACGACGCATTGCATGAGCCCTCCGGGGTGGAGCCCATACAATTGTATCCTCAACCGTATCAGCCTTCAATAAATTCAAGAAAATGACGGGAGTGGATGGGAATCGAACCCACCCGGGGCCGTGCGAACGACCCCACAACGGCTTTGAAGGCCGCGGGACCCACCAGGCGTCCGGACACTCCCTCTCGACGGGGCTCGCCACCCGCCTGCCCCGCCTTGCGTCGGTGGACTCTACCACGCTGCCGGAACAAATCCAAACCAGCGGGACACGTATGACGCGCACTGTCGCCGACCCCCACCGCAACCCATTGGACGGACGCCCCCGCGCCTTCGTACTTGCTATCGAATCGTCGGCTCTGCCAGACTCCGGGCACTCTCGCATTGCGAATGCGTCTTCCGGCGCACCGCCCTGCATTTGTGCTACGCCAGCGGTGGCGATCGTTGCGGAAGTGGTCACCGGGCAGTAAAACTGCACAATGTGTAGCAAATATGACGAATAAACCGGTCGATACAGCCCACATTAAACTCCGATTTTAACGTGTGCCGGGCGGTTTTCTTGAAGATTGGGGACTTCCCGCATTGCCTTCCCCGGCCAATCGGCTACGATCCTAATGCGCATTGGGATGCGTTACGAACGCGGGATGGGCGTGGTGGGAAAGAAGCACCTCCCTTCCCGACAACTGACGGATTACCGAACCGCGCGGATTCACCTCGCAGCGATGCACCCTGGGTCGTGGGGCCGATCCGGGAGCCTTTCCGCAGCGCGCGGCATATCGGGAGAGGATCATGGCCGTCGGTCGAAATGGATCGTATCCGTTTACAGTGGCCGTCGATCTCGGTACGCAGACAGATTTTCTGACCCGGCGAGGGGCTCGCCCGGTCGCCAATCTGGAGGCGCTGATTCCCACGCTGCGTCAGATTGTCGCCTGGGTCAAGTGGCGCCGCGTGCCAGTCGTCTCGTCGCTCAACTCGCATCGCCCGTGTGAACTCGATCGGGATGGCAGCGGATCCTATTGCATCGATGGCAGCAACGGACAACGGAAGCTGATCTTCACGGTAATGGGCAGCAGTGTCTGCATCGAGGGTGACAACACACTGGCCGTTCCGCTTGATCTGTTCGGCACGTACCAACAGGTCATCTTCCGGCAGCGGACGAGGGATCTTCTAAGCAATCCCAAAGCCGACCGCTTTCTGACGCAGATGTCCGCCGATCGGTTTGTTCTGTACGGCGTGGCCCTGGAGACGGCGATCAAGGCCCTGGCCCTGGGGCTGCGGGCCCGCAACCGGGATGTGACCGTGGTGGTGGACGGATGCGGTTTCTGGAACCCGGTGGAGGCCGATCTGGCCCTGCGGCAGCTTGACGCCAAGGGGGTGCGGCTCATCACGGTGGACCAGTTGCTCCGCGAACGGCTGCCTCGACGCGGGCGATTCCTGGCGCTGACGCACGGAAGCGACGGCAATGGGAACGGCCGCGATCATCACGGCGTCGGCCGCGCGTGCAACGGCGTGTTCGGCCGCACGCACTCCCGCAACGGCGTGCGGAAGACCGGCCAAACCGCCAGATGACCTTCCAACCCCCGGATATCCCGATCCCGGGTCTTCCGGCTCCAATCGGCCGTGCGACCCCGGAGCCAGGCAATACACACAAAAAGCCTGCAGAGCGACGCCTCCCCCACAGCGTTCGCGCTACAGGCCTTTGTCTGGTTCTTTCCCCGATCCGGAAAGCCCGTTCATCCGACGGTTTCCCGCCGTCGAAATGCGTTTGCCACCTCAGGCCTTCCCGAAGGCAACTGTGCCCACTTTAACATCCCTGCCCCCGCCATCTGAGAATCTGAACAGGCAGGGAGTCTCAAACGAAGAGATCCGTCAGAACATGCTAATATAGGGCCATATCCGAGCGGCGTCAAGACTCAAATTAGCGAGACTGTGAAACAAAACACTTTTTCGAGGCGACGAGCGCCACGGTGACGAAAATCAGCAGGAAGCGATGGGTTACGGCGGGAAATCAGCGTTCGGGCAACACCTGCTCTAGTGTTCGGGCGGGCTGTGAATTGCGTATGATTCGAAGCGGACGTATCGTGGTCGCGGCACCGGACCAATAGCGGGTCTGCGGGTTTGCATCGTTGCCAACGACGTAGTCGGCCCCCCCGGTGGAGGTGCCAATATGTTCCGGCTTGATTGACCGGCCAGTGTGACGTTATGATTCGCGTCCACGCCGCCGCCAGGGGAAAGGGGCGCTGGCGGCGTGGTTTGTTGGCGGAAGACGGCCCAATTCCGGGGAGGAGCGGTCGTACCGTCGGTGAGCCGATGTGCCTGTCTCGTCCCGAGGGCCTGTGACAACAACTGGTTTTACAAGGGGTTGCGATCACCAATGCGCATAGCCATTCTATCCTGGGAAAGCCTGCACTCGGTGGCGGTTGGTGGCGTGGCCAGACACGTAACGGAACTGGCCGCCGGCCTTCAACGTCGCGGGCATGAAGTCCACGTGTTCGTCCGGCTGGGCGAGGGTCAGCAGACCTACTCCGTGGTCGACGGGGTGCATTACCATCGCTGCCCGATCGAACTGCATCCGGACTTCGTCACCGAAATGAACAACATGGGCAACGCCTTCATCTGGTTTATGGCTCAGACAGAGGCGTTTCAGAATGCGCCGTTCGACATTGTTCACGGGCACGACTGGCTGTGCGCCAAGGCGATCGTGCAGGCCAAGAACAACCTGGGTCGTCGGACCGTGTTGACCATGCATTCCACCGAGTACGGCCGGTGCGGAAATCACCGCCACAACGGCCGGTCCGGCCGCGTCCGCTGGGTGGAGGCCGAAGGGGTGTACGTGGCCGACCGCGTGGTGGCGGTGTCCGGCCCGCTGGCCGACGAGATCAAAGGCGAATACCAGACTCCCGACTGGAAGCTCCGCGTGGTGCATAACGGCATCAACGTGCACCGGTACGATGGCTATATTGACCCGGCCGTCTGCCGGCGGACGTACGGCATCGGCCCTCTGGACCCGATGGTGTTGTACGTGGGGCGAATGAGCGTTCAGAAGGGGTGCGACCTGCTGCTGGAGGCTGCGCCGGGCATTCTGCACACCCGGGGCGATGCGAAGATCGTCTTCGTGGGCGACGGCGATATGAAGATGTATCTGGAGCGTCGCGCCCACGAGCTGGGAGTGGCCCACGCGGTACGCTTCATCGGATCGATGGGGGCGGACAGCGATCTGATCAACCTGTACAAGAGCACGGATTGCGTCTGCGTGCCGAGTCGGAACGAACCGTTCGGCATCGTGATCCTGGAGGCGTGGGCGGCGGGCAAGCCGGTGGTCGCCACGTATAACGGCGGCCCGCGTGAATTCGTCAGCCATGAAAAAGACGGTTTCCTGGTGTACGACAATCCGGGCTCGATCTGCTGGGGGGTCTCCCGCGTGTTCAATGACTTCAAACACGCGGCCTGGATGGGCGAACAGGGCCGGGTGAAGGCGGCGTACGGATTCAGTTGGGACGTCATCGCCGGCCACACCGAAGGCGTCTATCGCGAGCTGCATTAGGAGCGAGACGCGGTGCCGCCGGGGACATCATCCCGCGTGGCGAAGACAGCCAGAGTGTTTTGATATACGTCTTTTTCGGCGGCGGCAACGACCGTTCCGTGGCTGCGGTCCGCATCAAATTGGCGGGCGGCCTGGGGAACCGCGCTGCCGGTAGGGCGTGGTTCTGTCCGCCGTTCGAATCCCGGGTTCTCCACTGCGACTCGCGTGCGATGCACCATCAGATGGATGGGAAGAACGGATGGGCCGCACTCGGCGACAACGGGAGTGACCTGCTCGAACTCCTGGAGTTCCGGCGCACGGACGTAAATCTGTGTCAACAAACGAACGGGCCCGAATTCGGCGCCCGTTTGTCGGTGCATCCACGGGCGAACGCGTGCTCCGCGCACCGGACGCCAAGCGAGGCCAACGTACTGTTGATTGGACGAACACTCCGTGCTCCGGCGGTGGCGACATGGGCAGGTCACCTCGCCCGCCAGTCTTCGCCGCTCTTATCCGCCCAGCATTTCCAGCCGCCTAAGCGCTTCTCGCTTGCGCAGTCCGCGTATGGCGGCAAGGGCGGCGACTCCCTTCTGACGGGGTTTCGCTTTGCCGCTTTCCCAGTTGTAAATCGTCAGCGCTGAGACCCCCGCGAGTTTTCCGTAATCAGCGGCCGACATGCCCAGTCGCGACCGGTGCGCCTTGAGCCAGCGGGCGGAGAAGCGAACCCGCCCGGAAGGCGCCTCGGGCGTGGATCTGGCGACTCGTTTCTTTTCCTGTGATTCGAGAAACGCGATTCGCTTGGCCATCGCCCGAACCTGCCGCTTCAGAGCGGCGATGTCGCGGCGGTGTGCCACGGCCGCACGTCGGGCGGCATGGACCTGCGCCTTGCTCTCCTTCCGGGCCAGGCGGCGGATTTCTTCTTTTAGAACGGATGCAAGATTTGGCACGCTACACTCCTTTGCCAGTAGTATACAGGCATTGTACTCGAACGAATCCCGGGTGCCATATCAGGCGGATACCGAATCCCCCATGGCCCTGCCAATGGCGGATTCTCGACGGAACAAGCGAATACGCAGAATAATTCGTGGTGCCCTTGCGTCAAAAGCATATGGCAGAGCGGCGGACGCAAATTTTCCCAAGAGTAAGGTTACATCCATTTTTCTTGTTTGGCGGACCGTTCCGGGGTGCCAGTGTCCTGGCTCAGGGTTCAAGTGAAATCGCCCGGACTCTCTTCTGAGAACCCGCTCGCTTGTTTCGAAGATACTATTGCTCTGCCTTGCGAACCAACGGGGACCGCTGCGCTCGGATCGGCGGCGGGGATGGTGGGCTGGCCGTACAGGGTGTGGAAGCACCGTTCGCCGACCTGTCCGACAGGGTTAGTCATCGCATCGACGCTGCCCCGTACGCCCGTCAGGTAATACAAATGCTCAGAACGGCACTCACGACGTACGATCGGCAAAACCGGTCCGCCTTCGCCAACCCGCGCGATGCCGTCAACGTCTGCGTCCAACGACGCCCCGCCTCTCTTCCTGCTTGCCCGTCAGCACGTGAAGAGTTCCTGCGCTCAGGCGGCGGGCATCAGGCGCAGCAGTGCGGCTCGCAACGGGTCCGTGCCGCCGTAGAAAAACGGCCAGATCCACGGGGCAAATACAAAGAAGGCGATCGCCACGCCGGTCACCACGTCATAGGCGATGGAGCCGCGCGGCGTGTCGCCGCGCCAGATCGCCCGCAACAGGCTCGGACGGTCGCTTGTCGACCGCACCGGCGAACGGCCCCCGTCCCTCAGAACTCGATGTGCGTGCCAGAGGCGGCGGGCCACGGTGCCCAGCGGGGTCGTCGCCTGCAGCCACAGCCAGGCCGGCACGTGAAAACACAAACACGCCAGCAGAAGCCCTCCACACCGCTCGCCCCGCAGCCAGTAGCCCACGCTGCAGTCGTCGATCAGGTCCTCAGCCCGGGCCTTCACGTAGCTGATCATGTATCCGTTGC
Source organism: Planctomycetota bacterium (assembly GCA_052034525.1). Classification (GTDB taxonomy): domain Bacteria; phylum Planctomycetota; class Phycisphaerae; order UBA1845; family UBA1845; genus JAFGJQ01. Next base: position 14,724 of record JBPOIK010000047.1, on the reverse strand, counting down.
ACATGGCCGCGACGGACAGCACGGTATACGTCACGTTTCCGTAGTATGCGAAGTGAATCGCCATTCCGAGATAGACCGCAATGTCGCTCAGCCGGTCCAGTGTGGAATCCAGCACGCCGCCGAACGGCGTGCCGGAGTTCCCCTGCCGGGCCACCGCCCCATCCAGCATGTCGCACGCCCCGGCCAGCAGCAGGAACAGCGCCGCCGCCACGGGCCACAGGCTCTGCCCCACGCCGGCAGTCGGGCCTTCGTACGGCGCCTGGTGGCCGGCACCGACGACGAAGCACGCCGCGGCAAACAGCGTAATTCCGAAGCCCGCCACCGTGATGTGGTTCGGTCGGGCGCCGAGCCGCACCAGCCCGCGCGCCAGCGCCGTCCGAGCCCGCACGAACACGGTCCCGATGGCCCGACTGCCGCCGGCCAGCAGGCCCGACTTGCGGAACCGCTCGAAATCCTTCTCTCCCGTCGTGAAGTCGGTCATGGAGCTGCTTCGCCTCAGGCCGTTCCGAACAGTCGATCACCCGCGTCGCCCAGGCCGGGCACGATGTAGCCGCGATGGTCCAGGTGCGAGTCGATGGCGGCCGTGAAGACCGGCACCTCCGGATGTCGAGCCGTGAACGCGGCCAGTCCTTCGGGCGCCGCCACCAGGCACAGTACCTTGATGTGCTTCGCCCCGGTCTCCTTCAGCACGTCCAATGCCGCGACGAGCGAACCGGCCGTCGCCAGCATGGGATCGATTACCAGCACTTCGGTGTCGGCGATGTTGGGCGGGAGCTTGTTGTAGTACGTCACCGGCTGGAGCGTGTCCTGGTTGCGGTAGATGCCCAGGTAGCCGACGCGGGCGGACGGAAACAGCTCTAGCACGCCGTCGGTCATGCCCAGGCCGGCCCGCAGGATCGGCACGAGCGTCAGCCCGCGCGCCAGACGGACTCCGCGATGGGTTGCCATCGGCGTTTCGACGTCCAGCGGCTCCGTGGGGTAATCGCGGAAAACCTCAAAGGCCATGAAGCGGGTAATCTGCTTGAGCAGACGACGGAACGCCTGCACGCCCGTGGTCTTGTCGCGGGCGATGGTGAGCTGTTCCTGCACAACCGGATGCGCAATGACGGTGACGTTCGGCCAGCAAATTCGTTTCATGAACGGTCTCCGGGCAGGTCCGCGCCCGGTCCGTATCGTATCGGCATGACCGGCGGTTCGGCAACCGGTACTCAAACACCAAGCGGCGGATCGAGTCCGGCGCCCCGGCGAACGGAATCAGGCGGAAGTCGTCCACGACCTGCTCCGGCGGCGGCAGGTAGTAGTCACGCGTATGATTGCTGGGATCCAGCACGAAAAGGATACATAGATCGTCCACGCGGCGTGCCTCGCGCATCCGCGCGGCCCAACGGTGCAGTTGGTCTTCGTCCTGCGGCAGTGGACAGGCCGGCACCCAGGTCTCCAGCGCGATCTCGTCCGGATGATTGCTCACGACCATCAGGCCCGGAGCGTTCATCCCGCGCAGCCAGCGATACAGCTCCCGACTGCCCGGCTCGAAGCAACGCGCCCAGCGACCGTACTCCGTTCGGGGGCGCTCCGCGGCAAGCCATCGCTGGTACGGTCGCGGCCACTCCACCTGCACGTACCACGACAGGCACAGCAACAGGGGCAGGCTGGCGGCGGCGCGCACGAATCGGCTCGGCAGAGCCAGCAGGGGACCGACGAACAACAGCAGGTACAACGGGCGTGTTACCACGTAGTACCGTTCCAGGTTCGCGTAGTCGTACTTCGCGCGGAATACCATCGTGGCCGAGATGAGCATCACCAGCAGGACCACGACCGTCGCGGCGCTCAGCAGATAGGCGGGCCGACGAACAAAGGTCAGGGCCGCCCGACGCCAGGCCCGACGAAGCAGAACAGACAGCAGCACGCCGGCCGGCACGCCGACCGCCAGAACCCAGCGGCTGTACCACAGGTAGTGGTAGAACGGAAGGCCGGTGAACTTCCACCACGCGGTGGCGAGGATGGCCGGATCGGGATCGGGTCTCATCGAAGCGCCGAGGTTGAGTTGCTCTTGCAGCGGAACGGCGGTGGCACATACGCGGTTGAACACCAGCAGCGAAACCACCGGAACCAGGACCCCCGTCGCGTAGGCGCCAATTGCCCGGGAGCCGGCGCGGCGCCGCACTCGACCGATCAGCAGAACCAGCCCGATGGCCGCCGGCACATAGATCGCGGCATAGCGGAACCAGAATAGCGCACCGGCCAGCGCTCCGACGGCGAACAGAAGACCGGACGGCGGCCCAGGGCGTCGCTCCAGGGCAGTCTGTGCCAGCAGCAGCGTTACCGGCACGAGTGCCAGAACCACCGTGTCCGTAGCCGGGTTGATCAGGGCCTCGACGGACACCGCACTGCACGCTGCCACGACGGCCAGAAGCCACGACACCGGCCCGGGGGGCAGCACGCGCCGGCCCCAGGCGAACCAGGCCACCAGGGCCAGCGCCACCGAGACAAGGGCGATGCCCTGCCCGGCGGCCCCCGTAGTGGACCGCAGGAGGCCGCGCACGGCACACAACAGGGCCGGATAGCCCACCGGCCACTGGGTCAGAACCACCCAGTCCGCGGACCATTCCCACTTCTGAAAGGGCGCGTGCGGAGGCGTGGACGTCGGGCCGAGTCCCGCATACAGCCGGTCCGCTGCCAGGAACGTGTAGCAGTAGTCCGCCTGAACTCGCGGAGCGATGTCCGCGCGGCCCGGCAGCGTGAAAAGCACACCGGAAACGGCCGCCACCCCCACGGCGCCGGCCACCCATCCGCGCCACGCCCGTCGCCGCGCGGCCGGCGGAGCGGCGGATTGTGTTTGCATGGAGACGATTGTGGTCATCGGGCGACGTTTCTTCCGGGGCCGCACGCTCCTCCCGCGGGCTTACGGCCCTTCGCCTTATCGGACATTGTCAGGCGGGAGTTTGACGAGCGGGGACCGGATCGCCGCTTCGGACAAAAGATCGGCCCCGGAACGTCCGAAAACAGTCTCACGCAGACCGTGCCGCGCGATCCGCGCCGCCGGGAGGAGGTCCGCCCATTCATGCTCGCGATCGGAAACCCCGACGCCCTGGCCGAACTGATCCGGTACCGCCATCTCTGGTGGAGCCTGACCTGGCGCGATCTGCGCGTACGCTACAAGCAGTCGGTGCTGGGCATCGCGTGGGCGGTGCTGATTCCGCTTTCGACCACACTGGTGTTCACGTTCGTCTTCACATGCGGGGTGAAGGTGAATCTTCAGACGGGCATGCCGTACGTCCTGTTCGCCTACCTGGGCCTGGTTCCGTGGACGTTTTTCAGCGCGTCGCTGAACGGCTGTGTGAATTCGCTGGTGGCCAATCGCAGCCTGGTGACCAAGGTGTACTTTCCTCGCGAGGTCTTTCCCCTGTCCGCCATCGGCTCGTGCCTCATCGACTTCTGCGTCGCCGGGACCGTGCTGGCGGGTCTGGTGGCGTATTTTCATCTGGGCGACAGCGGCTGGTCCTACGTTTTTCACCCCACCGTGCTGCTGACGCCGGTCGTGATCCTGGTTCAGCTTGCGCTGACCGCCGGCCTGGGCATGGTGCTGGCCATGGCCAACCTTTTCTTCCGCGACGTGCGGCAGGTTTTTTCCGTGGTTATTCAACTCTGGATGTTCCTGACGTGCGTGGTGTATCCGCTGCCCGTCGACGGCTCGATGACCGGCTGGATGGTGGCCGCCAACCCCATGACGCCCATCATCGAGGGCTACCGCCGCTGCATCATCGAGGGGCAAAGCCCGTTTACCGCCCGTTTCGCATTCGCCGCCGTGGTTTCCATGCTGATCCTGGGCCTGAGCTGGCGGGTCTTCCGCCGGCAGGCCCACCGGTTCGCGGAGTGCGTGTGATGGGCGAGGCGGTCGTTCGATTCGAGCGCGTTTCCAAAACCTTCCGTCGGGGGCAGCTTCACGACAGCTTGCGCGACGTGGCGGCGGCCGCGCTGGCCCGGCTGGCCGGCCGCACGCGCGAACGGACGGGCCTTTTTCACGCCCTCCAGGACGTGTCGCTGGAGGCCGCCCGCGGCGAGGCGCTGGGCATCATCGGCCCCAACGGCGCGGGCAAGAGTACGTCGCTCAAGCTTCTGGCCGGCATCCTGAAGCCCGATGACGGGCGCATCCGGGTCAACGGACGGCTCTCCGCCCTCATCGAGATCAGCGCCGGCATGCATGGCGACCTGACCGGGCGGGAGAACATCTACCTCAACGGCGCCATCATGGGCATGAGCCGGTCGGAGGTGGATCGCAAGCTGGACGCCATTGTGGCGTTCTCCGGCCTGGGGGACTTTCTGGACACGCCGGTCAAGCGGTACAGCACCGGAATGACCGCGCGGTTGGGTTTCTCGGTGGCGGCCCACGTCGACCCGGACATTCTGCTGGTGGACGAGGTGCTCTCCGTGGGAGATGTCGCGTTCCGCCAGCGGTGTGAGACCCGCATGCGCGAGCTGGTCGATCGCGGGGCCACGCTGGTGTTCGTCACGCACAATCTCGAGCAGATGCGGTCCATCTGCCATCGGGCGGTGGTGCTCGATCGCGGGCGGGTGAGCTTCGCGGGAGAGCCGGCGGCTGCCGTCGAGCACTACATGGAAGCCACGATGAGCGCGATCGGCGAGCACTCCTACATGGACTGCCGGCGGACGAACCACCTGCCCGGCCGGCTGGTCGGGCTGCGCTTCCGGAACGCCGGCGGCCAGGAGGTGCGGACGGTTCGCAGCCATGAGCCGCTGGACGTGGAGATGGACGTTCAGCTCGGCTCGCCCGTGGACCGGCTCAGCGCGGAGGTCAGCTTCCGGGCGCTGAACGGCGCGTTGTTCGTCAACTTCAACAGCGGCCGCGAAGGCCGGTTGTACCGGATGCCGGCCGGTCTTTCCCGTCTGCGCGTGCGCCTGCCCGCGCTGCCGCTGGCTGGCGGACATTATGTGGCGTGGGGACGGTTGTGGAACAACACGGAATGCAGCCTGGTGGCCGAGTCGCCGCAGCGCATTCCATTGCTGATTGACGATGAAGGACGGCCGACCGGGGTCCTCGCGTTGCCCCATCGGTGGCCCGAGCGGGTCGAGCGGCTGGACGCGCGTGAACCGGCAGCCGCTCTGACAGGGAGTGAACCGTGAAAATCTGCATGCTGGCCGATGCACCGTGCATTCATACGCGCCGCCTGGCTTCGAGTGTGGCCGCCCGCGGGCACTACCTCCGAGTCGTGTCGTACAAATCCGCGGAGATTCCGGGCGTCTGTGTGGAGCCGTACCGGATTCCCCGATTCGGCCTGCGATACCCCGCGCGATGGCATCGTCGCCGCACGATGTACCTGCGGCGGTTGATGCGCGAGCACGACGTGGTGCACGTGCAGTTTCTTCAGGATTTCGGACTCTCGCCGGAGATAGCCGCCGCCGGCCGCCTGCTGGTGACGCCGCTGGGCTCCGACGTGGTGAAACCGCCGGAGATCCCGGTCTGGCCGGAACCGATTGCGCGGTACCGGCGTGATTTGATCCGGATGGGGCACACCGTATGCGTCTGGTCGCGTGCGTTCACAGGGGACGTGGCCGCGTTCGCGGACATTCCCCGTGAGGCCATCGAGGTCGTACCGATGGGCGTGGACCTGGATCAGTTTCAGCCGCGTCCGCGGGAGGCGGACCGCCCGCTCACCGTCGGGTTCTTCAAAGGTTTCAAGCCGGTGTACGGTCCGACCGTACTGGCCCGGGCCATACCGAAAGTGTTGTGGCGAATGCCGTCGGCTCGATTCGAACTGATCGGCCGCGGTCCGCAGCGCGACGAGTGCCGAGCGATTGTCGAGTCGGCCGGCGTGGGCGACGCGGTGACCTGGATCGACCCGGTGCCTCATGAATCGCTGCCGGAGCACATTGCCCGGTGGGATGTCTGCGCCATCCCCTCCATCGGCGAGAGCTTCTGCGTGGCCGCGCTGGAGGCGGCGGCCATGGAGGTCCCGGTGGTCGCCAGCCGCGTCTGCGGCCTGGTGGAGACCGTGCGCGACGGGCAAACAGGGCTGCTGGTCCCGCCCGACGATGTGGACGCCCTGACGGGGGCCATTGTCCGGCTGCTTACCGACGCCGGGCAGCGTCGAACGATGGGCCGCGCCGGGCGGGAGCTGGTCGCGGCGGAATACGAATGGAACGGCTGCGTGCAACGCTGGGAATCGCTGTACGCCCGGATGGCCGGCACCCCCCGCGGATCATCACGCCTAAGCGGGACCGCGGCGCTCGCGTGAGACGCGGGCCCGGCCCGGCGCGGATTTGGAACTCAACCGGCGCGGCACGTCCGCCGATACCGTCGAGGCGGATATCGGACCCTCCGGGTTGATTGGCCCGGGCACGGCGTGCATGGGAGGCACGGCATGGGTGCATCGATCGGTCTGGGCATGGTGGGTGTGGGCAGTTGGGGTGCCAACCTGTTGCGCAATTTCGCCGCTCAGGAAGACGCGTGCGTGCGGTGGCTCTGCGACCTGGAGGAGCGGACGCTCGCCCGGCGGCGGAGTGCCTGCCCGGACGCGCGAACCACGACCTCGCTGGACGACGTGCTGCAGGATCCGGACGTGGACGCCGTGGTCATCGCCACGCCGGCGTCGGAGCACTTCTCGTGTGCCTGGGCCGCACTGGAGGCCGGCAAGCACGTTTTTGTGGAGAAACCGCTGACCCTGCGGGCGTGCGAGGCGGAACGGCTGGCCGACGCCGCCGACCGCCGCGGCCTCAAGCTCATGGTGGGGCATCTGCTGCGGCACCATCCGGTCGTGGAATACGTGCGACGACTGGTCGATGCAGGCGAGGTGGGAGACATCCGCTACGCCTACACGCAGCGGGTGAACCTGGGCATCGTGCGTTCCAGCGAGAACGCCTGGTGGTCGCTGGCTCCGCACGACATCTCGGTGATCTGCTACCTGTTCGACGCCGTGCCGGAACGGGTGTCCGTGCAGGGGCGGTGTTTCCTGCAGCCGGGCGTCGAAGATCTCGCTTTCGGAATGCTGCACTTTGCGGACGGGCGGGTGGCCCACATTCACGTCAGCTGGCTGGATCCGTACAAGATCCGCCGGCTTACGCTGGTCGGCACGCGGAAGATGCTCGCGTTTGACGATATGGAAGCCGCGGAAAAGGTGCGGCTCTACGACAAAGGGGCCCATGTCCGCCAGGAAACCACCTCCTATGCGGAGGTCATCCAGGTCCGTTCCGGCGACGTCCTGATCCCCAAGGTGGACCTGTCCGAGCCGCTGCAGCGCGAGTGCCGTCGGTTTCTTCAGGCCATCCGGGAAGGCGGGTCGGTGCTCAGTGACGGATGGGCCGGCGTGGAGGTGGTGCGCATTCTGGAGGCCGGCAGCGAATCTCTGCGTCGAGGGGGCGTCGCCGTCGCCCTGGCGGAAATCGGTCCCCGCCGGGCGCCGGAGAACCAGACCCCCATACTGGTGGGAGCGAACCCGGAATGAACGTGCCCATCCTTGATTTGAAAGCGCAGTTTGCCACGATCGAGGCCGACGTGCGGGCCGCCATCGACCGCGTCCTGCGGAGTCAGCAGTTCATTCTCGGCCCCGAGGTCGAGCGGCTGGAAAAACAGATCGCCGACCGGACGGGCACCGCCGAGGCTGTCGGTGTGTCGTCGGGTACCGACGCGCTGCTTTGCGCGTTGATGGCGGCGGGGATTCGTCCGCAAGACGAAGTGATCGTGCCGGCGTTCTCCTTTTTTGCCACGGTGGGCGTGGTGGCCCGGCTGGGCGCGGTACCGGTTTTTGTGGATATAGACCCGGTCACGTTCAACGCGGACCCCGGGGCAATCGCTCGCGCCGTGACGCGGCGGACCCGCGCCATCATCGTCGTGCACCTGTTCGGACAGTGCGCGGACATGGACCCCGTCCTGGACGTGGCCCGTCGGCACAAGCTGGTCGTCATCGAGGATGCGGCGCAGGCTTTGGGGGCAACGTATCGGGGGCGACCGGCGGGCAGTCTGGGGGACTACGGCTGCTTCTCGTTCTTCCCCTCCAAAAATCTGGGGGCGTACGGCGACGCGGGCATGATTGTGACCCGGGATCGCGAAAACGGGCAGCGGTGTCGCCTGCTCCGCCAGCACGGGGCCCGGCCAAAGTACCACCACCCGCTGCTGGGCGGCAACTTCCGGATCGACGCCATGCAGGCCGCCATCCTGAACGCCAAGCTGCCCCATCTGGCCGCGTGGACCGCCGCCCGACGGCGAAATGCGGAAACCTACGACCGCCTGCTGGCCGGCACCGGCGTGCGGACCCCGACCATCGCGTCCGACAACGAATCCGTTTATCACCAGTACGTGATCCGCGTGCCCGAGCGCGACGGCGTCCGCGCCGCCCTGTCCGAGCGTGGGATTGGGACGGAGATCTACTACCCGGAGCCGCTGCACCTGCAACCATGCCTGGCGCATCTGGGCTGCGGGGAAGGGGATTTTCCTGAAAGCGAACGGGCGAGTGCCGAAGTCGTGGCCATTCCGATCTATCCGGAATTGACTCCGGAAATGCTGGAATACGTTGCGCAGCAGTTGATTGGGGCGGTCGAAGCCGCGCAGCCTTCGCTCCAGACGACCGGGCGGTGAAGGAAGGCTGCAAATCCCATGAGATTCGCAAGTGCGTGCTGCGAAATCCTGAGATGTCGACTGGCCGGGCAGGAGTGGCTGCAGAACACGATCGAAGTGGGGGATTGTCTTGTCGTCGTCGACTCCAGCAGGACTTCTCTGCATATCCTGGATCTGCGCAACCAACGGTATATCCGCATTCCGTATGACGAGAATGGGGCCGTTCAGGATATGGTGTCGCTGCGGAACTCGCGGCGAATCCGCAAGACGCTTCGGCACGTCGAGCGACAGGAATTCGCTTGCGCCTGTCCATAGGGAGAATGCCGTCCGTGGAGAATCAGCAGCTCCATCCTGACGCGTCCCGGCGCAAAGTGCTGATGCTGTCCCGCGTGTTTCCGCCGGCCGGAGGCCCGGGTGTACAACGGACAACCAAGTTCGTCCGCTATCTGCCCCAGTTCGGCTGGTCGCCCGTCGTGTGGTTCGGAGCGGCTCCGGCGGACCTTCCCAGCGACGGATCTCTGCTGGCGAATATTCCGGCTGACGCCCAATGCCGCTGTTTTCCGCACGGCGACACGAGTCGATGGGGCATGCATGTCACCGACGCGTTCCGGCGCGCGACGAATCGTATGCCCTGGGGTGATCGAATTCACGGCTGTCTCTCCTGGCGGATGACCAATACCGTTGAGCGATTCCGTCGTTGTCTGATACCCGACACCGGTATTCTCTGGGCGGCGGCAAGCTTTCTTCCGCTTCTTTCCCTGGTTCGGACGGAACGTCCGGACGCGCTGTATTCCACGTACAGTCCGGCTTCCAACCACCTTCTGGCGCAGTGGCTTCACCGGCGAACCGGGATTCCGTGGGTGGCCGATTTCCGGGATCTCTGGACAGACGAGGGCCGGTATCCCTATGCGCACGGGCCCCGCTGGCGGAAACGGCTGGAACGCCATCTGGAGCAGCGAATTCTCGAAGAGGCGGATGCTGTGGTCGGCGTAACCGTCTCGCAGACTCGAATTCTGGCCAGCCGGGTGCCAGCCCAGGCGGGCAAGTTTCACACAATTCCCAACGGATTCGATGATGCCGATTTCCCCGCCCCCGGCGAAAACAACCAAAGGGATCCGCGTCAGTTCCGGTTGTCGCACGTGGGGAGCCTCTTGGAAGGGCGGGTGTCCGGCGCGCTGATCGACGCCTTGAATCGGGCGTCGGACGCGCTGGGTCGGCAATCCTGCGAGTTGGTTCTGTCCTGGGTTGGCACCGCGTCCCATTCCGTTCGAGAGAGATTGGGGCGCTGCCGCGCGAAGCAGATATTTCTTGAGTACGTCGACCATAAAGTCGCGTTGGAAATAATGGCGCAGGCCGACGCACTGCTTCTGCTGATGCAGAACATGCCCAATGGCGACACGATCATGGCCGGAAAAACGTTGGAATACATCGCGTCCGGCGTTCCGATTCTTCAGGTCGGACAGGAAGGGGGAGAGGCTTCCAGAATGCTCCGGGAAATGAACGCCGGAGTTGTGGTTCCTGCCGACGCAGACCGGATTCATGATGCGATACTGGATCTTCGTGCGTCCCGTCGGGCAGGCACGGGCGCCGTTCGTCCGCAATCGGAGCGCCTGCTGCGATTTCATCGCCGGAATCTGACGGGGGAATTGGCCCGTGTTCTCAACGCCATCGCCTGGCAACGAGAATCGTCACTCCTCCCGCGGCAGAGATCCCGCCGCCCCTCGCGGAATCCGATCTCTCGTTCTCCCGCCCTGTCGATCTGATCGCTCGCCGGACCCCTTGTTGATCGGGTCGCTCCGCGGGCGGACGCAAAGGCGGAATCCGCCCCCAGGCGGGTCTTACGGCACGTCCGTCGACAGAGGCCGCGTGACGTCTGAGGCGAGCGACGGGAACGGTTCGGGCGAGCCGGCGTGGCCGGGGTGCTCGCAACAGACTCCCTGGGAGGAAGACTCGATCAGATCGACGGCGCCGCTGCCGGACTGGCGGTATACGTCGCCCGTGGCGTCACAGCGGGCGATTCCATTCGGATCGAAATGCAGTCGCCGGCCGTAACGGCTCATCCATCCGACGATCCGACCGGGCACGCCCGCCACCAGGGCAAACGCCGGCACGTCGTGCGTCACCACGGCGCCGGCCGCAATGAAACAATACTGGCCCAACGTGCGTCCGCACACGATTGTCGCGTTGGCTCCGATGGTGGCGCCGCGACTGACGCGAGTGGCCTGATACTCGTTCTTCCGCGGAAATTCGCACCGGGGGTTCACCACGTTCGTGAACACGGCGCTGGGCCCGCAGAATACGTAGTCTTCCAGCGTTACACCCGCATACACCGAGACGTTGTTCTGAATGTGGACATGATCGCCGATCCGAACGGTGGATTGCACGAACACGTTCTGCCCCAGTACGCACTCCTGCCCGATCCGCACATCCGACATGACGTGAGAAAAATGCCAGATGCGGGTACCCCGTCCGATGACAACCGGCGGGTCCACCCAACTGCTCTGGTGAATGAGGCACGTCTCGTGAATGCTGTGGCGCTCTACCACGCGATACGCCTCCGGCGGATCCGGAAAGACTCCTGCGGAGCTCCCGCATGGCCCGCGGGCCAGATTCTTATCGGACGCCGCCACCGGCCGGGTGGAGGAGAAACCAGCCCGACACCGCCTGGGCGGGGGCCGGAACCGTGCCCGGGCCACAGGCAACGAACCCCCGAGGCGCCCGGAACGATGCGCCTAGCTTGATAAGGGGTAGCCCTTACCATAGAATGCCCAAGCCGCTGTGTTCTGTGGTAATGGTCCTGCGGCGACCCCTGGGACCCTGCGGATAGGGCGCCAGAGGCAGGAGGAATGCTGTCGTGAGTGAGAATCTGCTGCATCAAATCGCCCGTTGTGTAGAGGTCGGAAAAAGCGACGCGCAGTCCAAGTACCCGCCGGCGATGAAGGACCAGCCGGGCGTGTTCGAGTTGGTTCAGCAGGCGCTCGACCAGGGGGTACCGGCCGAACGCATTCTCAAAGAGGGCCTGACCGCCGGCATGAGCACTATCGGCGTCAAGTTCCGCAATAACGAGGTCTTCGTGCCTGAAGTGTTGATGGCCGCCCGGGCCATGCAGAAGGGCATGACCAAGCTGCGGGCGGTTTTCGTCGGCGATTCCATGCCCAACCGCGGCACGATCGTCATGGGTACAGTCGAAGGCGACATGCACGACATCGGCAAGAACCTGGTGTGCATGATGCTGGAAGGCGCCGGCTGGAAAGTGGTGGACCTGGGCGTGGACTGCCCGCCGCAGAAGTTCGTGGACGCCGTCAAGGAGCATCCCGGTTGCGCCGTCGGCCTCTCGGCCCTGTTGACCACCACTATGGTCAACATGAAGCCGACCATCGAGGCCATCCAGATGGCACAGCCCGACACGGTGGTGCTCGTCGGTGGCGCTCCGGTGACCGGCGATTTCGCCAAGCAGGTGGGCGCCTCCGGCTTCGCCCCGGATCCGCAGGGTGCCATCGAACTGCTCGAGCAGCTCCTCACGGCTGCCTGACGCTCCTGGCCGCACAACAGACGCCGAACCCACGGAGGCGACGGTTTCGTCGCCTCTTCTGACAGGTGGCGATGGCGACGGGGTGTTATTCGCTCTCGGGCGGCGGAGGGTTGATGACGTCGCTGGTGAATGTGGAACGGATGTAGTCGACCAGGATGTTCGCCGAAAGCGAACCCACCGACTCACCGAACCCCACCCACGCGTTTCTGGACAGCCGGTTCAACCCGCAGCCGCCGGACAGGACGGCACTGCCCAGCAGCAGAAGCAGCCCCCTCTGTATGGCTATCGGTTTCATCGCACAGCCTCCCTGCGGGAGCGAACACGCACGAAACGTCCGGCGGACTGGCGCCTGATTGTCCGGCCCGCGGGTCCGGCAATCCGGCCGGGTCGTTTGCGCCTCCGCCCGGGCGACTGGAACCATACCACAATCCGGCCAGCAAGGCACGTTCGTTCGAATCCGGTATTCTTCCCGGCCTGCATATCTTGACCATCGCCGGATCCGGCGGTTTTCGAATTCAGCCCTGCGTGGACGCCCGAAGCTCGACCGGACGGCCGCTCACCCGACGAGTCTCTGCGAGTTCCGCGTATTGACACCTTTTCCCAACACTCGACAATCGTGCCGCCCCTGCCCGCAAGATGGAACCATCTGGAGGGCCTGGAACAGCATGGGGCCACGCGGTGTGGTCCTGTTAACCGCCGCGCGAACGGCCGCGACCTGAACGTCACACCGGTAACGATCATGCCTGCCGAAAACCCCGACTACGCAAACGATTATGACCGCCGCCGCGGTTCGATGCTTGCGGCTCGCGAGGCGGATTGGCGAAATGGTGCGATCGTATACCAGGTGATCGTCGACCGGTTCGCCCCTCCGGCCGATCCGCAGGCCCGGCGACACCTTTACCCGGCGCCCAAGCGGTTGCGCCTGTGGTCGGAATCGCCTCAGCGCGGCACCTTCCTGCCTGATCTGCAGGTCTGGACCCAGGAACTCGACTTCTGGGGCGGCGACCTGGCCGGCCTGCGCGACCGGCTGGATCACGTGGCCGGTCTGGGCGCAGACGTGCTCTATCTGAACCCTATCCACCACGCCGGCACGAATCACAAGTACGACGTGCTGGATTACTTTGCGGTGGCGCCGGAATACGGAACGCGCGACGACGTGTCGACCCTGGCCGACGCCTGTCACGAACGCGGCATGAAACTCGTGCTGGACGGCGTGTTCAACCATATGGGGCGGCAATCGGCGTGGTTCCAGGAGGCCCTGGCCGACCCCGGGAGCCCCAAGCGGGACTGGTTCTTCATCGACCCGCGGTATCGCTACGGGTACCGGGCCTGGGCGAACGTGGCGAACCTGCCCGAACTCCGACTGGAGAACCCGGCTGTCCGGGCTCGCATTTACGGCGATCTGGATTCTGTGGTGCAGAGCTACCTGCGCGACGGCGTCGACGGCTGGAGACTGGACGTCGCCCATGACATCGGCTTTGCGTACCTGAGCGAGCTGACGCAGGCCGCCCACCGGGCCAGACCCGGCTCGCTGGTGGTGGGCGAAATCTGGAACTATCCGCAGGAGTGGAGCCCGGCCGTCGATGCCGTGATGAACTTCCACGCGCGCGGCATCATTCTGAACCTGGTGCAGGGCCACCTGTCCGGACCTGCGGCGGGCCGGCTGTGCGAGACGATGATCGACGATGCCGGACCGGACCCGATCCTCAAGGCGTGGCTCGTCCTCGACAACCACGACCTGCCGCGGCTCAAAACGATGCTGCCGGCCCCGTGGCAGCGGAGGATGGCCCAGGTGCTTCAATTCACGCTGCCCGGCTCGCCGAGTGTGTACTACGGTGTGGAGGTCGGGATGGAGGGCCGGCTGGACCCGGAGATGCGCGGCCCCATGCGCTGGGATCTCCTGCGCGAGGACAATCCGGACCTGCAGTGGATGCGCCGGCTCATCGGGCTGCGGCGAAGCAGCCGCGCGCTGCGAATCGGCGACTTTCGCCGACTGGAATCCCAAACCCTGATGGCGTTTCAGCGGTCAACGGATCGGATCGCCGAACTGGTCATCGTGGTCGCCAACCCGACGGCCAAGTCCGTGAGCGAGGTGCTGCCCGTGCGTGACTCGAAGCTCATGAGTTTCACCAAGTTACGAGATGCCCTGAGCGACGTGCAGATCCAGGCGGAATCCGGCCTGATCCGCGTAACGATCCCCGCGCACACCGTCTGTGTGTTCCGTCCCGTCATAAATGACGGGGCCGAGTACACGCCCTACAAGCGCGTGCAGTGACCGGCCGAACAGGTCGCACGCGGCGCTGTCTCGTCCCGCCTGTTGCGCGCCATTTTTCTGGAACAACACAAGCCGGTATGACGATCCGGTTCCTTGAACGGGGCGTATGATGAGGAAAAATCAGCTTCGCAGACCGTTGCCGGTAGTTGCTCGCTCCGGGGCGGGCAGTCGCTCCAGCACGGTGATCGCAATCTCGGTCCGCTCGATGAACGAACGCATGTCCGGCAGCCGCTTGGCCGGGTCTTTTTCGCAGCACGTCTCGATCAGCTTGGCCACCACCGTGGGCACCTCCACGTTGGTCGGCTGGGCCAGCTCAACCCGTTTGCCCAGCAGGGCCTGCGAATGGTG
>JBPOIK010000140.1:0-28775 GCA_052034525.1 Planctomycetota bacterium | reverse complement strand
TTGCTGACGGAAGCCCTGCGAAGCCGGGGGGTGACCGTCCTGGCGCGTGATCTGGACTACTTCCTGTGGCACCGCGGACAGCACCGCGCGTACAAAGCCCTCCCCCGCCATCGCACCCGATGCGTCTACTACTGAGGGCACGAACCCCGGCGGCTTGATTACGGCCCCTGGCGGGCATGGTCCGCCGCCGCAAGCGGCCGATGGCGGTCCGTTCCTACGTCCACCGGAACCAGCGCAGGGCCAGCACGAAGCACAACACGCCCAGCCCGGCAAGATACGACAGCGGCAACCATTGTGAGGCCAGGGTCGCGCCCTCCAGGATGACCGCCCGGAGAGTGTCGTTGAGCTGGGTGAGCGGCAGCCCCTTGATGTACGGATGCAGAATCGCCGGAAACCGTTCGTACGAAAAAAAGATCCCGGAAAACAGCCACATGGGAAGCATGATGAGGTTCATCAGGCCGGAGATCGTTTCGGTTTTCTGGGCCCGGCAGGCCGCCAGCAGTCCGATGCCCGCGAAACTCGCTCCGCCGACCAGTGTGACGATCAGGACGCTCAGCACGCTGCCCGCCACATGAATGCCGAACAGCCACACGCCGGCCGCAAGCACCACGATCATCTCCGGCAGGGTAAACAGCAGTCGCCCGCCCACCATCGAGAGCAGCATATCCCGCCGCCGCATCGGTGAGGCCACCATCCACCGCAGCAGCTTACGCACGCGCATGTCGACAATCGCGTAACCGATGCCCCACATGCCGCCTCCCATCAGGTTCATGCCCAGCAGGCCGGGCACCAGGAAATCGATGTAACGCGAGCCCGGCTCCGTCACCAGCCGGTCGGTCACGGGCGTCACATCCATGCGTCCGGCCGCCCGCTGCAGAACATCGTCCACCTGCGCCCGGGCCGTCACGCATTCGGGGCGACTGGGGTCGTAGTGGTACGTGTATCCGTCCGCGTCACTGATGACCACGAGAGAGGTCCGGGCCAGGCGGAGCCGCTCTTTCGCGACGCCCGGATCGCTGATGCGGACGTCAAAGGAGGCGTCTGGCGCTTCTGCCAGCGCGGCCGTGACCGCCGCCGAGCGTTCCGACCGCACCACGTCCACGATGATGCGGTCGGGCGCCTTGGATCGAAATGCGATTCCCAGCCCGAGGATCATCAGAACGGGAAAACCATAGGTCCAGAAAACGGCCCCCGGCTCCCGGTAAAACTGCCGCACGCGACACAGGAGCAATTCTCGGAGCGGATGATACGTCATGGGGCTGTCAGGCGGACGCCGCCTCCTTCTTCCGGGGTTCGTCGCCCGGCGTGTCTTCGGTGAGAAATCGCCCGGTCAGGCGGACGAACACGTCTTCCAGGCTGGCGTGCCGGGTGGTCAGGCGGCTCAACTCGTAGTTCCATCGGCTCAGCCGACCCAGCAGGGCGGGCACGGCCACGTGCGGTTCCGAAACGCTCAGGGCAAAACCGTCCCGATCCGCACGAGCCGCCAGAACGGCCGGAATCGCATCCAGCCGCTCCACGCGCAAGGGCTCGGCGTGTCGATTCACCGCGAACTCCACCACGTGTTTGCCGCCCAGCCCGGCGATCAGCGCGGGCGGGGTGCCCAGCGCAATCACCCGCCCCTGATCGACGATGGCCACCCGGTTGCAAAGGCGCTCCGCCTCGTCCATGTAGTGGGTCGTGATCAGCGTCGTGCGGCCGTGGGCCTGGTGCTGCCGGATGATTTCCCAGATTTCGCGGCGGGCGCCCGGATCCAGTCCCGTGGTCGGCTCGTCGAGAAAGAGCAGTTCCGGATCACCCACCAAGCCGCAGGCAACCACCAGCCGCTGCCGCTGGCCGCCGGAGAGGTTCTCGACGCGGGCGTTCCGCTTCTCCTGGAGAGAGACGGCCGCGATCATCTCGTCCGGCTCGCGGCCACGATGGTAGAAACTGCGGAACAGCCGGACGATCTCGACGGTGGTGAGTTTGTCGTTGAGGCGGGTCTCCTGGAGGGTGATGCCCATGCGCTGGCGCAGCGCCCGGTCCGCGCCGGTTCCCCATTGGCGCCCCAGCACCTCCATCACGCCCGCCGAGGGTTTCAGAAGCCCTTCCAGGATTTCCACCGTGGTGGTTTTGCCCGCGCCGTTGGGCCCCAGCAGCCCGAAGCACTCCCCCGCATGGATGTCCAGATCCACGCCGCGCAGCGCCTCGACCGCCCGCCGCCCGCCCGGGTCGTACGTCTTGCGCAGGCCCTGGCAGCGGATGACGCTCCGTCGCGATCCTTCCACGGAAGACTCCTCCAACGGCTGTTCTCGCATCCGCAGAACGCGCCGACATTCTACATCGGCGCCGCGGTTCTTGAACAGCGGGCTCGCGCCGTCGTTCGGGGACGACCTCTCGCTGAGCGAGAGACGCCGGCGCAAGGCGAAGTGCCCGGCTCGAAGCCGTTCACGCCACGAGTCGAGATGCGTCTGAAGGCCCGATCGCCGAAATCAGAACTCTGGTCAGGGCGCGGATTCGCGCGCATCGGACGAGGATGGTTGCGGGCACGACTCGCTCCCGGATATCACAACCGGAGCGGATGGGCCGGGCAGCGGGGCAGGCTGCGAAAGCGCCACGGCGTCCGCCTCCGACTCATCCGCGAAGGCCGGATCCGACTCCGGGAGGAAGTCCGGCAGGTCCGCGCACGGGTCACCTGGGTCGGTCTGCCATGCCTCGGGCCCGTCGTCTTCCGGGTTCTCGTCGTCGGCGGGCTCCCGCTCTTGCGGCTCCGCCGACTCGTGTTCAAAGGCGGCATCGAAGTCTTCGATGATCGGTGATGCGTCGATCAGATGGATCGTGATGGGGCCGAAGGGCCGATCCTGGGTGGCGCGGACGCGCTTCTTTCGGATCAGCTCCAACAGCGCCAGGAACAGGCCGATGAGCTGGCTGCGCGACCGGCCGGCAAAAATCTCTTCGAACCGCTGGCAGCCGCCGGAACGTTCCAGGGAGTCCAGGATGTCCGTGGCGTGCAGGGCCAGCGGGGTGTCGTCATACACCACTTCATGGCGTTGCTCGCGGCGCCCGATCTGCTCCAGGAGCCGCTGGAACGCATCGTACAGATCCCAGACCTCCACCTCTTCCAGCTCATACTCCCGCTCGTCGGTTTCGAGCCGGGGCGGCGTGCGTCCGTGTTTGAGAGCTTGAATCCCGGCGGCGATGCCCAGTTGATTGGCCGCGTCCTTGAATTTCTTGTACTCCAGAAGTTGTCGGACCAGCTCGAGGCGCGGATCGCAGAACGAGTCTTCCTCTTCCTCGATCGCCGGCGGTCTGGGCAGCAGCATCCGCGACTTGATCTCCATGAGCGTGGCGGCCATGACCAGGAAGTCGCCCGCCGCGTTGGGGTCGAACTGCTCGATCATCCGGACGTAGGCACTGTATTGCTCCGTGATGCGTGCGATGGGGATGTCATGGATTTCGACCTCCTCCCGGCGGATCAGGAACAGAAGCAGGTCGAGCGGTCCGTTGTAGACGTCGAGTTCGACGCGGTAGTCCCTCACGCCGTGGTGTTCCTGTCGATCACGATTCCGGTCGCCATGCGGACGTCCCGCATGACTTCGCCTGCGATCCGGCGGGCCCGCCTGGCCCCATCCCGCAGAACGTCTTCCACCCGATCCGGGTCCGCGGCCAGCGCGGCCCGCCGTTCCCGGGCCGCCCCGAAAACGCGCTCATAGACCTCAACCAGCCGTTTTTTCACCTCTCCGTAGCCCATGCCTCCCTTGCGATACGCGGCCTCAACCTCGGCGGTCTCCTCCGGGCGGGCCAGAAGGCTGTAGATGGAAAACACGTTGCAGCGATCCGGGTTTTTGGGATCTTCCACGGGAGTACTGTCCGTCTTGATGCTCATGATCCGCTTGCGGATCGCCGCCGGTTCGTCGAAGAGGTCGATGGTGTTGCCGTAGCTTTTGGACATTTTCTCACCGTCGACGCCGGGCACCAGCAGCGCGCGGTTCAAGCGGGCCTCCGGACGGACCAGCACGTCGCAGTTGAACGCGGACTTGAACCGCGCGGCGATGTCCTGGGTCATCTCGAAGTGCTGGATCTGGTCCTTGCCGACCGGCACCAGGTGGCTGCGATAGATCAGGATGTCGGCGGCCATGAGAATCGGATAGGACATCAGGCCCATGGTCGGCTCGATGCCCTTGGCGATTTTATCCTTGTAGGAATGGGCGCGTCGCATCAGGCCCTCGTTGGTGACGGTGGCCAGAATCCAGGCCAGCTCGCACACCTCGGGCACGTCCGATTGCCGGAACAGAGCGGCTCGTGTGGGATCCAGGCCCAGGGCCAGGTAGTCCAGTGCCACGTCCAGGGTCCGCTGGCGCAGCATCTCGGCGTCGCGGACGGTGGTCAGGGCGTGGTAGTTGGCGATGAAGTACAGGCACTCGTGCTGTTCCTGCAGCTCGATGTGCTGGCTGATGGCGCCCAAGTAGTTGCCCAGGTGGAGTTTGCCGCTCGACTGAATCCCGGAAAGCACTCGCATGGTGACCGAACCTCCGGGCGAAGCGTACGGCCGGCCGTCGGCGTTTTCAAGAGACGCCGCCCGACCGGGCCGCCTGAGGGAGCCAAAAATTCCGATCTTCTGTTGCCCTCGAGCCGCTCGGCGGGTAGACTCCCCCGGGTCGTTGGCGCAGGGTAGAAGCGGTATCATCGTTTGAGCGTCTCAAATCACAGGCAGACCGCGCGTCCATCATGCGAATGCCACGGGTCTGCACGGCGAGGCGAATCGGAATCCGAGAAGCACAGCCCGGTAGATCGTGGTTGCTCCCATCCGGGCAACAAGGAGCGGACTCGTAAGAATGGCTTGGGTTGACTGTCCATTGAACGATGCCGCACGAGCGCTGCCGTGGAGAAACCCAACGTGACATCGCATGAGTCGGCCGCTGCCGACGGCTCCTCCCCTCTTCTCCCGCCGGGCTCGCCGGCTGCGGGTCGGCGCGGGGGCTGGATGTCCCAGGGTCAGCTCATCGCCGGAACGGCCCTGCTGGTTCTGGCCGCCTATCTGCCTGCTCTGCGGGGTACGTTTCTCTTGGACGACGCCGGGGCCATCCAATGGAATCCCCGATTGACGAATGCCGACGGGCTGCGCCGCATCTGGTTCTCCAGCCAGAGTGAAACGTATCAACCCCTGGTGGAGACTACGTACTGGATCGAGCATCGGCTCTGGGGCGCGAATCCCACCGGGTACCACGTGGTGAACGCCCTGCTGCATATTGTCAATACACTGCTGTTGGTAGTGATTCTCCGTCGCGTGGGTGTGCTGGGGGCAATCGTGGCGGCGGCGCTGTTCGCGCTGCATCCGCTCAACGTGGAGTCTGTGGCGTGGATTTACGAGCGCCGGAGCGTGTTGTCCGGGCTGTTCTTCCTGCTGACCTTCGCCGCCCTGCTGCGCCACGACGAGTTGCGGCGACCCGCCTGCTACTGCATGGCAATCGTTCTGTTCGCGCTGGCTCTGCTCAGCGCGGCGGCTACCGCAGTGCTTCCGGCCATCCTCCTGCTGTATTGGTGGAGTGCCCGAACACTGAACGGCCGCAAGGTGCTGAAGTCTCTCCCGTTTTTCGGGATGGCGGCCGTCATGGCGGCCCTGACGATCTGGCCTGGTTCACTGCACGCCGGTGCCGCGGGCCCGGAGTACGCCGTGGGGTTCGCACAGCGCTTCGCCCGCGCCGGCTGGATCGTGGCATTCCTTGCCGGCAAGACTTTCGCTCCGACGAACCTGTGCCTTGCCTATCCGCAGTGGAGCATCGATCCGGCCGCGGTGACGACTTACGTTCCCCACGTCGTCATTCTGATCGTCCTGGCCGTCCTGATCGCCAGGCGAAAGACCTGGGGGCGGCCGGCATTGCTGGGGTTGGGAACCTTTCTGATCGCCCTGTTTCCCTTCATGGGGTTCTTCGACCTGCACCATCATCAATACGCCGCGGTGGCGGACCATTTTGCCTACCTTCCCCTGATCGGACTGGTCGGGCTGACGGTGCATGGAGTGGCCGTCGTCCTGCGGCGAGCCGGGCTCTTTCAGCCGGACCCGACACTCGGGCGGTCCAAGGCCGGCGTACGGGAGTTCGCTTTTCTCTTCATCGCGCTGGCCTGGTATCTGACGTGGCAGCGGACGCAGGTTTTCGCAAGTCCATTGACGCTGTGCAATGACATCATCCAGAAAAACCCCGCTTCGTGGGTGGCATATGAAAGACGGGCGGCGTTCACCACCGAGACGCTGATTCCGTATCTGACCTGGTACGGCAAGACTCTCGACGCCCCCGCGGAGCAGGTGAGCGAACAGGTAGCCGGCGAGCGTGTGAAACGACTTGAGCAGGCGCTTGCGGATTTCCGCAAAGCGCTCGAACTGCAGACGGGAAAACCGCAGAGCTTTCTGCACGCGAATCTGGGCGCAACCCTCCTGCAACTGAATCGAGGAGACGAGGCTATGACGCATTTCCGACAGGCGGTTGAAATCGATCCCGACAAGGCAGCCCTCCGATTGCTGCTGGGCGGCGCCCTTGAGCAATCGGGCCAGATGGAAGCCGCCATTGCCGAGTATCAGACTGCCGTGAAGCTGGAGCCAGGCTTCCTCATGGCCCGCAGCCGCCTGGGGCAACTCCTGCTCCGTGCCGGACGTCCGGAGGACGCCATTCCCCATCTGGCAGAGGCGGCAAGAATCAGCCCGAAAGACACGCAGATTGCCGCTCTCCTGGATGCCGCCCGGCAGCAGGTCGAGAAGCAACAACACCAGCCGGTTCCGGCCAGTCCCTGACGCGCCGCCCGCAGGCTCGGGTCGGCATGGCCGTCACCCCGACGGCTGCGCGTCGTCATCGCCGGCAAAAGCCACAGCGGCGACGATCATCGCCAGTTCTCGCTCCTCGTTGTCCCGGATCGTCCGGGGGTCGAAACAGATTCCGTCATCTCGAGCCCGCGCGATCACCGGAATCTCAGCGTGTCGCAAGGCCGTGAGCACGGCATCCACGCTCCGTCGCTCGGGGCGCCACTGCACGACCACGGTCGGCAGTTCGTGCCCGGGCAGCGATCCTCCGCCGGCGCACGACATGTCGGAACAGACGTAAAAGTGCTCTGTCGGCACCGCGCGCTGGAGCAGCTCGCACAGCGCCAGGGCGCGCTCGGCCAGCGCGTCCGTGTCGAGAGCGAGCATGGCCAGGGTGGGGATTTCCCGTCGAGCCTCGGCAGGATCCTCGTGGTGTCGCAGGGTGGCCTCCAGCGCCAGCAACGTCAGCTTGTCCACTCGGCAGCACCGAGCCAGCGGATTGGCCTCTATCTTCTCGATAAGGTCCGGCCGCCCGAGAATGAGCCCGGCCTGGGGCCCGCCCAGCAGCTTGTCCCCGGAGAAGCAGACGAGGTCCGCACCGGCCGCGAGAGACTCTCTGGCGTACGGTTCGGCCGGCAACCCCAGAGGCGCCAGGTCATACAGAGCCCCGCTGCCCAGGTCATCCACAGCCAGGAGCCCCGCGCGGTGGGCCAGCTCCGCGATCTGGGCAAAGGGTGTCGTGTGAACGAACCCGCTGATACGGTAGTTGCTGGTGTGCACCCGCATCAGCAGCGCCGTCCGATCGTTGATCGCCTCTTCGTAGTCGCACAGGTGGGTCCGGTTCGTCGTCCCGACCTCGCGCAGAACGGCGCCGCCAGCCTGCAGAATGGACGGGAGCCGATACGACCCGCCGATCTCCACAAGCTGGCCGCGCGAGACGATGACCTCCCGACCCTGCGCGAAGGTGTTCAGGATCAGCAGCGTGGCGGCCGCGTTGTTGTTGACGACGAGGGCGGCCCGGGCTCCGGTCAGCTCGCAGATGAGCCGGGCGAGTTTCCGCGTACGGCTGCCGCGCCTGCCGGTGTCCAAGTCGTATTCCAGAGAGCAGTAGCCGGCGGCCGCTTCGTTGATGGCGTTGAGGGCCGCCTGGCAGAGCGGTGCGCGACCAAGGCCCGTATGCAGTACGACTCCCGTCGCGTTGATCACGCGCCGGACCGCCGGCATCCGGCGATTCCAGAGCAGATCCTCCGCCACCTGAAGGATCGTCCCGACATCACCCCGCTCCTGCGGGTCTCCGGCCAGAATCCGCGCCCGAACGGGCTCCATGGCGTCGCGAATCGCACGAACCACCGCCGGGCGCGAGGCGTGCTTCAGCCAGGCCTGCACGACCGGTTCCTTGAGAAGATCGGTCATGGAGGGAATCGCGCGCAGCCGCTCCTGTTGTTCCGGCGTCATTCCATTTCCTCTTCGTTGACGAATCGCAGATCGCCCTGCCGTCGGGTGAATTCCACGCGATCCAGGTACTCCACGATCGGCACCATGTATTTGCGACTGGACCCCAAGCGCTGCCGGAGCTGCGACACGGTGACCCCCGGCCCGGCCGCCGCGAGCTCCCGCACCGCCTCCCGCAGTTCGCGTTCGCGATCCGCGTGCAGGTACATGCCGTTCTGGATTTCGACGAGCTGGTTAAACGCCTGGGCCACCTTGACCAGGCGTTGGAGCCTCTGTCGGGTCGCCTCTCTGGCGACCTTCAATTCCGCCAGCGTCGGTGGCTGAAAGGCCGCCGCGTGGTATTCCTCCACCATTGTGCGCAGGATTCTCTCATCCAGCGCCGACAGTTCCGGCGCGAATTCGGGACGACACACATACTGCCCCAGCCGTTTGACCCGTCCTTGATGGACAAGGCGATCCAGCAGAGGGCGACCCAAGCCTTTTTCGCTTTTCCGATCCAGCCAGCCGAGAAATGCATCCAGCCGGCAACCGGGCGTGTCCGCGTGAAGCATGTGATAACGATCGAGCCAGCGCGTCGCCCGGTCCAGGAACCCGTCCACCCCTTCTGTCGAAATCCGGTTCGGGCCCCCGTCGAGGCTGACGCGCCGCCCCTGAGCGTCCAGCGCGGCGTACAGCGCGGGCAGGCTCTCCGGCTCCAGCCCCGCCTGGGCGCAGAGGGCCATGTCCGCCGGTGGGTGAAACCCCCAGAACCGCAGCACCTCTGCCAACCGGGCAAGCTCGTCGGGTGAATCCAGCGCTTCCAGCCCGGCTCGTTCCGATTCGCGGTCCGCCGTCCAGCGGCGGGCCCGGTTGCGAAGCACCACACCCCCGCCGATGGTGCGGGTGGCAGACTCGTCCCGCACAATGAAACGTTGTCCATGCACCGCGACCGTGGGTTCCCCCAGGCGGATCTGAACGTATCCGCTCGCTCCCGGCGTCAGGGGGGCCGGCTCCAGCGGGACAATCCGAGCGAACCGCTCCTGCGTGCCGATGCACAGCCGGACACGGCTCGACGGGCGGATCGGCCGCGGGCACGACGAGAGACACGTCAGGCGGGCGTCGAGGATCCGCGAGGCGGTCAGGTATCCGGGCGTGGCCAGGGCGCAGCCGCGCTCCAGGTTCTGACGATCGGTCCCGATCAGATTCAGCGCGGCACGCTGGCCACGCTCCAGTCGATCCGCATGACGGCCATGCGTCTGCATGTCACGCACTTTGCAGTCGGTGCCCTGCGGCCAGATCTCCAACGCCTCGCCTACGGTGACATGGCCGCGCAACACCGACCCGGTCACGACCGTTCCCCGTCCCTGGACCGTAAACGCGCGGTCCAGCGCCATATGGAATGGACGGCGTGCTCCGCGTGAGGGAATCCGCTCCGCCACGCGCAGCAGGGCCGTCTTGAGCGCCTCCATGCCCGCGCCCGTCACGGCGGAAACGCGCACGACGGGGGCGTCCTTCAGCGGCGTGGGGCCGAGCGCTTCGCGAACCTCCTGTTCCACCAACTCCGCGAGTTCCGGCTCAACAAGATCCGTTTTCGTCAACGCCACCACGCCGGTCCGTACCTGCAGCAAGGTCAGGATGTCCAGATGCTCGACCGTCTGCGGCATGACGGAATCATCCGCGGCCACCACCAGCAGCGCCAGATCGATGCCCGTCGCCCCGCTGACCATCGTCCGCACGAACCGCTCGTGTCCCGGCACGTCCACAACGCCGAACCGGAATCGGCCGATCGCCAGCTCGGCGAAGCCCAGTTCGATCGTCATGCCCCGCCGCTTCTCTTCGACCAGGCGATCCGTATTGATGCCCGTCAGGGCCTGGACGAGCGTGGTCTTGCCGTGATCGATATGACCGGCGGTGCCGAGAATCAGAAATCGTTCTTCTTCAGGCCCGGGCAGCCTCGTTGACGTATTCGCATCAGCCATTGCCGGGATTATCCCGCCGACCCGAGCGAAGCGAAACCCCTTGGCTTGGTGGGCTGGCCGGCCGCCCTTACACTGCCCCCAACGCCCCCATCGGCACGGAGGAAGCCTCTCATGTGTGTCTGCGTTCCCGGTAATCGGGGAAGTATTCTGTTCGTTCTGGCCGTTCTGGTCGCTCCACTGCACGCACCCGGAGCGTCGCCGCCCTGGCTTTGCACGGGGCATGAATCCATGGTGGCGGCGGACTCGCCCTACGCGTCCGCGGTTGGATTGGAGGTTCTCCGGGCCGGGGGCAACGCCGTGGACGCGGCCACGGCGGTCTCGTTCGCTCTGGCTGTTACCCGTCCGCAGAGCACCGGCCTGGGCGGCGGCGGGTTCTTCCTGGCCCGATTCGCCGATGGTCGCGTGGTTGTCGCCGATTTCCGCGAGACCGCCCCGGCGGCCTCGACGGCCAACATGTTCGTTCGAGCGGCCGCCCGTGATCCTCAGGGGCCGCCGCCCAACCAATACGGGTATCTGGCGGTGGCGGTCCCGGGCCTGTTGCGAGGGCGAGCGGAACTGCTGGCCCGGCATGGCACAATGCCTCTGGCCAGGCTGCTGGAGCCCGCCATCCGCCTCGCCCGCGAGGGTTTCGCGGTGGACCAGACATACGCGAACGACGCCCGCCACGCCTGCCGCGTGTATGAAGAATTTCCGGTGCTCAAGCAGACCTGCGGGTTCGTGTATCGCCGCTATCTCCGGGAAGGCCGACCGTGGACGGCGGGCGAACGGCTTGAGCAGCCCGAACTCGCCCGATTGCTGGAAGGAATTGCCCAGCAAGGAGCCGACTTCTTCTACCAGGGTCCGCCGGCTGACGCTCTGGCAGAAACGATGGCCCGACGGGGCGGTATCGTCACGGCCGCCGATCTGCGGGGGTATCAGGTGCGATACCGCGAACCTCTGCGCAGCACCTATCGAGAGTATGAACTGCTGTTGATGCCCCCGCCCTCCTCGGGCGGCCTGGTGATTGCGGAGACCCTCAACATTCTGGAGACGAAGGATATGCCGCACCTGCGGCGGACCGACCCCGTCGCGGCCTGCCATCTTCTGGCCGAGGCCATGAAACACGCGTTCGCCGACCGGGCCCGCTGGCACGCGGACGCGGACTTCGTGGACGTACCGTCAGCGCGGATGCTCTCCAAAGCATATGCACGCGCGCTGGCTGACCGGATAGATCCCCATGCCGTCCGCCCGGTCGAGGCGTACGGGACTCCCCAGATTCCCGACGACGCCGGCACATCCCACTTCTGCGTGATCGACCGATGGGGCAACTGTGTGGTGAGCACGGAGACAATCAACACGCTGTTCGGGTCGCTGGCCGCCGTGGACGAATGGGGGTTGATTCTGAACAACGAGATGGATGATTTTACGGCCATTCCCGGCGACACCAACTATTTCGGCCTGCGTCAGTCGAGCCGAAACGAGGTGGCGCCTGGACGGCGTCCGCTGTCATGCATGAGTCCGACGATCGTGCTGCGGGACGGCAGGCCGGTCCTGCTCATCGGCGGCTCGGGCGGTCCGCGGATCATCACGTCGGTTCTCAACGTGCTGCTTGGCGTGCTGGACGGGCGTCAGCCTCTTGACGAAGCCATGGTCGGTCCGCGTCTGCACCATCAATGGATGCCTGACGAAATCCAGTTCCATTCGGCGGTCCCCGAGGAAATCGTTATCGGTCTCAGAAAGTTGGGGCATACGGTATCCGATAAGAAGGGCACGGGGATCGTCCAGGCCATCGTTGTAAAGGGTGGCGAGGTCACCGGGGCCTGCGATCCGTCCAAAGGTGGCATTCCGGCGGGTGATTAGGCCTGTCTTTCCGGGTTCAGCCCGGGCGGCCAGCAAATCCGCGTGCCCGGCATCCGGCCGGTTCGGCTTGCTGGACTCCCCGCCCCGGGGACCGTACACTGCAGGGAAGCGCCACTTCCGTTTTTCAACGGCGAGAATGCCGGTTTTCTGATGCGACGATGCATATGAGGCAGTCTCGCCGAACCGGGCGACCATGAGCGAAGGCAGCGACATCCCTCGCCAGTTCCCCCTGGCCTCTGAACGCGCACCGCAGGTACGCCTGTCGGTCCTGCGGGGACCGGGCGAGGGCGCCAGCGTCCCTTTGCGCCGGATCGTCTCGCTGATTGGCTCCCGTCGTGGATGCAAGGTCGCGCTGAATCACCGGGGCGTGGCCCCGGTCCACTGCGCCGTGGTGAACACCGGCGCCGCGGTTTTCGCCCGCGCTCTGGTCACGGACACCAGGACGTTTCTCAATGATCTCCCCCTGGTCTGTGAGCGTCTGGATGACGGCGACGTACTGAAAATCGCTCAATGGGAGCTGGCGATACACATTTCGAGCCGATCCGCGGGATACGCGGCGGACGACGACGCCCTGCTGGACCTCGAACCGACGCAGGCGGTCGCATTGCAGGCGACCGACAACGGGCAGCTCACCAAGCTCCGGCGAGATGTGTGCGTGATCGGCCGCAAGTCCGGCTGCGACATTCTGGTTCAGCACGCGCAGGCATCCCGGGCCCACGCTCTGATCGCCACGTATCTGGGGCAGCCGTCGGTGTTCGACCTGCTCAGCAGCAACGGCCTGCAGATCAACGGCCAGCCGACGGTCTTCTCCCCCATCCGCTCGGGAGACCGTCTCCAGGTGGGCGAAGCCGTCTTGCGGGTCGTGATCCCGGACTCGATCGCCAGGCACGCCGCCACTCCCGAGATCGCCGACGTGGACACAACGGTTATCCGTCTCGAGGATGACGAGGATCAGGTGGATATCCGCGCTGCCGAGATTGACCCGCGTTCGCCGTTCTGATCCCGGCTCCTTTGCGCCAAGCGCCACTCAGAGAACCATTCACAGTGCGGAATCGGGCGAAGACGTCGCCACGGAATCCCACGCCGCGGCGTTCTCAGCGGCCCAGGGCCGTCGGCGGGCAAAGAACCACACCAGCACGCCCGCCAGTAGAACCACGCCGGCCGACAGGAGCGCATCGCGATACTCGAGCACCACGAGCTTGCCCACAAAGAAGAGTACCGCATACAGCGCCAGCGCGCTGCCCAGCCACAGGACGACCACGTTTCCGACGCCCCGACCCCGCGGCACGTCCGGGCAGGCCCGGGCCACCGGCCCCCACAAATACGCAACGGGGCGGATCCGCCGGTAGAACGTCTCCAGCTTGGCCGGTTGTGTCGGCGCTGTGAGGAGCGTCGTAAGAACCCAGACGGGCGTACAGATGCCCACGGTAATGAGAATTCGGTCGGCCGGGGACAGACCGAGTTGATAGCGGCTGTCGACGATGGGCAGAGCCGTGGTCACGACCAGAGACGCGATCATGGCCGAGATTTCCGACCATGCGTTTATCCGCCACCACACCCATCGCAGCATCAGCACCATTCCGATGCCGGCCTGAAGATTGAAGAGAACCAGGACCGCCTTCTCGATACTGGTCATGTGGTAGGAGACAACGATGGCCAGCACCGCGAACCCCAGGACCGACACGCGGGCCATGCGAACGCACTGCTTCTCCGTGGCGGAAGGAACGAGGAAGCGCCGGTAGATGTCCGTCACGAAATACGAGGCGTTCCAGTTCAAATGGGTGTCCACGGTGGACATGAACGCCGCCAGCAGCGAAGCAATCAAGACCCCGCGCATGCCCGCCGGAAGGATTTCCATCATCAGCATCGGGTAGCCGGATTCGCGGTCCTCCAGATTCGGGTAGTAGAGCAGCGCGACCAGCCCGACGACGATCCACGGCCACGGGCGCAGGGCAAAATGCGCAATGCTGTACCACACCGCCGTGAGAATGGAATCTCGTTCCGACCGTGTGCCGAACATCCGCTGCGCCACGAAGCCCCCGCAGTCACCCCACCAGAGGATTCCCAGGTAGACCGCGAAAGTCGAAACGGGCATCCACGGTGAGTTGGCGTCTGGAAGAAAATGGAAGGTCGCCGACGCACGATCCGCGCCAAATTGCTCGATCAGCCTCAGCTTGATCTGCTCCATACCGCCCATGTGATCGACCGCCAGGACGCCGAAGAGAACGGAGCCGGTCATGGCGATTGCGAACTGGAGCAGGTCTGTGATCACGATACCCCAGACGCCGGACAGAACTGTGTAGAAGGTAGTAATCAGGAACAGAACGATCAGCACCAGCCACTTCCAGACGTCGATCGTGCCCGGCGGCGCCCCGAGGGCCGTTTCCACGCTCACCTGGAGCGAATCCGCCCAGGCCGGTCGGCCGAACGTCGCCGCCACGATCTTCTGCATGGCGAGCATGACCCAGGCCAGCGTGCATGTGCTGAAGATGAAAGACGTGTAAACCGCCTTAAAACCCCGGAGGAAGCTGGCCGCCCTGCCGGAATACCGCAGCTCCATGAACTCCGCATCCGTCGTCAGCCCGGCGCGCCGCCACAGCCGGGCAAAGAACACGACGGCCAGCGCCCACGCGACGGCCTGATTCCACCAGAGCCAGTTCCCCGCGATTCCCTTGGTCGCGACCAGGCCCGCCACGAACAACGGCGTATCCGCCGCAAAAGAAGTGGCAACAAGGGACGTTCCCGCGATCCACCACGGAAGATGCCGGCCGGCAACGAAATACTCCGCGACGCTGCCGCTGGCGCGCTTGAGGAACGCGACGCCGACGGCCGTGACGAACAGCACGTACAGGCCGATAATGGACCAATCGATCCAGTGCATCAGCGTTCGCACCCCGGAGGAACGGGATCACCCGCGTCCGCTCCGGTGAAACAGACCGCCAGCCGGGCATAGTCCGCCAGATCGGCGACCCCGTCGCCGTTCAGATCGGCATCCCGGGCCAGCCCGGCGGCGATGACCGCGGGCCCGCCGAGATGCTCCACCCAGGAGGTGTAATCGTCCAGGTCTACGTCGCCGTCGCCGTCCCAGTCGGCAATGTTGCCGGGGTTCGGAGCGTAGCTCGCCCAACTGTCGTAGTGGAAGACGCTGAATCCGTCCAGCGCGGCAAGGCGGGCGGGACTCAGACGCCTGTGGAACTCTTCCAGGGTCATCGTCATGGCGGCGTTGGGCGTGGGCCCGTCGTCCGCGAAACTGTTGACGGGCAATTCCGGCGGAACGTGATGTATGTCCGCGCCAAGCTGGATCCGCCGGCCCTTCCCGGCGGCCATGTCCAGTTCGGCGCTCGTCACATTCGCCAGAGCCGTCGCCGTGTCGTAGTAACTCATCAGCACGACATCGTCGACCAGGTCGAGCGTATGCTCCAGGAAGTATTGGGTCACACCTCGGTAGGAGAACCGAGACGGGAGCATTCCGGCCGTGTCGAAATGAGTCGACAGATCCACTGCGATGTCCACATCGGACGCCCCGTTCGCGTCCAGGTGCGTCCGGGCGTTGGCCAGCACGTTGTCAAAGTACTTTATCGCCACCTGTCGTCGCTGCGACTCCGTCCCGCCCCAGGAGGAATGGAGCCAGAACTCGATGTCGAAATGGATCGCATCAAAATCGTCGGCGGCGTCGTCCGGCGTCGCCGAATGCAGCGAGAGAACCTGATCGATCCTCTGGCGGACAAGTGTCGGATGATCCTGCCAGTCCGTCCCGTCCAACAGGGCCTCGATGCGAATGCCGCTGGCGTGCGCCGCGGCGATGAATGTTCGCAGATTCGCCTTTGTCGCCGGACTGCCCAGGGCCCAGACGCCATACGCACCGCAGTAGATATGGTTCACACCCTCGCGCGCGCAGAAATCCAGGACCGCCTGCGAAGCGGCCTGGCTCTCGAAAGTGCCGCCCGCGTAGAACCACATCGCCCGCACGGCGTCCCCATCCGGCGGCGGGCGCAGAGTGACGGGCGTCAGAACATAGCTGCCGCCGCCCCCGGACACACCGATGATCTGGTCGAAATCAAACCGGGCGACCCCCGTCTG
Source organism: Planctomycetota bacterium (assembly GCA_052034525.1). Lineage (GTDB taxonomy): Bacteria > Planctomycetota > Phycisphaerae > UBA1845 > UBA1845 > JAFGJQ01. The sequence continues at coordinate 12,677 of JBPOIK010000140.1, read as the reverse complement.
GCCGTTTCTCTCGATGATCAGCTTGGGGATGCCCGAGGTCAGATCCAGCGAGCCGGACCCCCCGGTGCGCGTCAGAGCGGAAAATTCAAATTCGAATGTCTGATACGCCGCCCCCGCCGTCACAGCCGGGGATGAGAACTCGGTATCGCCGGGCAGGTCCAGGGCGAACCGCAACCTGGGCGTTCCCGTATGGCCGGACAGCCCCACCATCCGCGCATCGATCCGCACGGCCACAAAGCCGCTCAAGTCCAGCGCCTGCGTCGCGATGTTGCCGACGCCCCACGTCGACGCGCTCCAATCCACGGTATGATACGCGCCGTTTCCGACCGATCCGGCGGCCGTCACGCCGCTGTCCGTGGTGCCCGCGCCGAACGCTCTCCAGCCCGCTCGCGGATTGTAACTTCCAACCGGCGACGAGTTGAAATCCTCCAGAACGCTATCGGCCCCGGCGGGAACCACCACCAGGCTGAAGATGCCCACCCACGCCGGCACCAGACCCGCTGCCCATCTGTGTCGCTTCATCGATACCCTCGTTTCGCCCGCCGCCTCGTCCCTGACAATCGCAATCCGGTCGGCGTCTCAAATGCCCCCGGGGGGCGAAGCGTTCCAGTTCGTCCACCGGAACCAACTGACCTCGTCGTAGCGCACGTCCTGCGGCCTCCGTGACGCCACATGGGTGTCCATCGCCATGGCATTGAGCCGCCCACCGTGACGGTTCCCGATGATGCGGCGATTGGCCCAGGACGCAGGCGCCGGACTGCCATCCGGCTGGCGATACCCATTAAAAAAGTCCTCCCGATTATACCGCCACCCCGGGTCGGAAACGCTGTTGATGGCAGCATGGTTGTCCATCAGTCCGATAACAACGCTGGGGCGTTTGCACAAGTCCACCTTCTGAATAAACCCCGGTTCGGGCGGGCTCTTGCGGCCGCGCTGGATGCCGTCGTTCGGCCCGGGGCGCTGAATCTCCTCGTTGTACGCATAGCTGCCCCCGATTTCCACGCGATCCACCGTGTGTGTCGTGTTGTTCCAGTTCCGGATGGCCCGCGGCGCCTTCTCGGCCGGACACAGGAAAACCGACGCGCCGCCGTTGCGGACGATCGAACCATTGTCGTTGTACGCGTTCAGTCCCTGGTGGATGATCTTTCCGTCGAAAAACACCCGGGGCCAGCGGTTCTGGGTCGCGAGCGAGTCCACCGGGGCAGGCCACACACCGCCGAATAGTTCCGCGTATTGAACGAACGCCTGTCCCATGCTGCGCAGGTTGGACTTGCACGACACGTCCTTGGCCTGGTCGCGGGCCTTTCGCAAAGAGGGCAGCAGAATCGATATCAGCAGCGCAATGATCGACACCACGACGAGAAGCTCGATCAGAGTGAACGCAGACCGGCCCGATCCGGATGGTCTGACAGCACTTCGATTTCTCATGGGGTTTCCTCCATCGTGCGATAGGACTCGTAGGAATGGATGGCCAGACCCGCGCATCCGACCGACCGGGCCAGCACGTATTCCAGCGTCTCCAACTGCCCGGCAAAGTAGCTTCGCGGATAGCAGCCGAACGTGATTCCCTTCTCCACCAGCGGCCCGGTTCCCAGTTCGACAGCCGCGAACACGGACACGCCGAGCCGATGCCCCAGCTCGAACTCCGTCCGGCAGCACGCGACGACGCCGTTCACGCCGGTCACCCGCTCCCGATACGACATGATCCCCACGTTCTGAATCAGCGGGAACAACGCCTCCAGCAGCGGCACGTCGCCCTTCGGCCCGGCCACCGTGAACGCGGCCTTCCCTTCGGCGTCGGACGAATCCCACCAGAATGGAATGTCCACGCCGTAGGCCATGTCGGCCGCGTTACACCGCCGACGCAGTTCCCGATTCAACGCGATGAAATCCGTCAGCAGCTCTCGCCGCACCGCCGGGTCTTTCCACTCGGGCAGCACGTACGGTTCGTTGTCCATATGAACCGCCGCATAACGGCCTTCCGGGCTTCCCTGACGGTTGAAGTCGTCCAGCGCATCCAGCAACCGGAACAGCCTTCCATGGTTGCGGGCAAAAACGAAATCCGGCGCGCCATCCAGCGCGTGGACCGTCACGCCGGCCGCCCGGGCCGCCGCGTTGAAGCTGCGCTGCTCCGCCACGTGGTGCAGCACGATCGTATCGTCCTTGTAGTCGTACGGAACCTGGCAGAACAGATCCGTCACGCCGTTTCGCCGACAGAAGGACACGAGGCCTTCTTGGCGGGCCGGGTCCGGGAGGATTTCGGCGGTCTCCCACACCCACAGCGCTTTTCGCAGCGGGTGAACCGCAGGCGCGGCGGTGGCCGGCACTGCGGATTCCTCGGGCGAGCGACAGAAGGCCGCCTGACCGACCGCCACCCAACCCGCACCCGATCCCTCCAGCAGCAGCCGGACCGCGCCGAGGCCCGGCGACCCCAGCACTTCGGGCGGCAGCGGGAACACGTGCGTTGACCAGGACGTGCCGTTCAACTGCGTCCCCGTCAACCGACCGATCTCGGTCCCGGCGCGTTCCAGGCCGTCATACGGGCCATGCACCACTTCCACCCGGAGGTGCCGAGTTCCCGGTTCCCCCAGCAGCCGCAGAAGCAGATGGGGCACCGCCGACACATCGAGCGGCCGAGGCTTCGCTCCGGGCCGGTTGTCAAACAGGGGAATCACGCCGCCCACTCCGTCGGGCGGAGCGGAGGCCTGAACGTCGATCCGCCAGGTCCGGACCTTCGGCGTACCCAATGCGGTGATGCGATCGGTGACCGCAGTCGGAGCACCGCCGATGGACTGGAAATAGCCTCCCAGTGCCGATTCGACGCCGCTCTCAAAATCCGCGACCAACAGAGTGCTCGCGTGATCGGCGGAGAACGCCGGCACCCCCAAGCTCACTATCGCCGTCATACACACAACCAGTGCCATTCGCGCCATAGCTCCGAGTCCTCACGACGTCCAGACCCGTCTCCCGCGGTTCGGCCGCTCGGGAGTTGCGTCGGCGGCCGTTCCGCCGAATCTCCGTCCTTCCAGCCCGGGTCCGCCACTCAACGGCGCCGAGCCGCAATCAGCAGTCCCACACTCAGCAGCAGAATCGAGGCGGGTTCGGGGATACCGGTGACCTGATCGTAGTTCAACTCACCGATGCCCGTGCCGCCGGCCGGTCCGCTCAGAACCCGCAGTTTGATGATGGTATTACTGAGATCCACGCCCGGCGCAATCGCGGCGAAGTCGATGCTGAACGTCTGGTATTCACTCGTCAGCGTGACGGCCGGCGCGTAATACTCGATTCCCGCCACTTCGATCCCGAAATCCAGCTCGGCCACGCCGGGAATGGGCGTGTATCCCGGAATGTTCCGCCAGCGGGCATCCACGCTCAGGCCCGTGTAGCTCGACAGATCGACGCCTGCCGGCGACACGTCAATGACTCCCCACCCGCCCAGACCAAAATCCGCCGAATGGAACCGACCCTGTCCCACGGAGCCATCCGGAATCACCCCGCTGTCCGTGGTCGGAACGCCGAACGCGCCCCAGCCCTGCGAGCCGGACTCAAAATCGTACAGAATCCCTGCCGAGCCGACCGAGGCGAAGAGCAGGACCGCCGCGGTGGCTGCCACAGATGCCGTTTTCATCGTTTTATCCTCCGTCGAGAGAGTGCAACCAGAGCGGGCGCCGCGCTGACGCCCGCGTCATTCCACGCTCAATAACACCAGGGATAGTAGTCCTCCGCCACGTCGGGGCCCTGCATGCAATCCATGAACACCGGCAGGTCGTCGAGGTCCACGTCACCGTCGCGGTCCGCGTCAAACGGCGCGCATTCGGCCGGCGGGTTGGGATTCTCGAAACATCCCTGGAACACGGCAAAATCCGCGAGGTCCACCGTGCCGTTCAGATCCCGATCCGCCCAGGGCCCAAACGCTTCGTCCACAAGCGTGATCTTGTCGAACTCGAACACGTTCACGCCGTCCGCCTCGTACCGCCGCCACATCAGCCGGATGCGCGTGATATGGCTGAGGTTCAGCCCCGGGATGGCACCGGCCACCGAATCGTCGTCGTCAAAGGCCGAGTCCAGCGCCGCGAAGGGAATCGTGATCGTCGTCCAGTCCGGGGGCACCGGAATCGCCCGGTTCACCGTCGGATGTCCGGAAACCACGCGGGACAACACCGCGACGGTTCCGTCGTCATCTTCCATCTGGAGCTGGACGCGTGCGCCTTCCGTTCCGCCGAAGCTCACGTTCAGGTTCACCTTCATACGAATGGACAAGCCCGTGCCCAGGCTCAAGTCGAGCTTCACGTCGTCGACCCCGCCCGGCACACAGTGCTCGTGCTCGAACAGACCAAGCCCGATGCCCGAGCCGACCCAAACGCACTGCGGCAACTGCTGCATGTCGCACGCCGTCCAGTCGGCGGCCTGGAACGCACCCGTCCCGTCCTCCGCTCCGCGGTCCAGCCCGAAGTCCGTCTGCGGATATCCGAAGAACGTCCAGTCGTCCGGATAACACTCATTGAAGTCGCCGTTGGTGTTGAAATCGTACAGCACCGTGCCCGGCAGGACCTGAGTGATCCCCGCCGACTCCAGGCCGGTGACCTGGTCGAAGTCCAACTCGGCCACGCCCGTGTTGGATCTCTTGAACATCACCAGTTTGATCTGCAACTCGGGGTCCGCTAGTTCCGCGGGGGTGATCGGCGCCGTGGCGACTTCGCCGTCCGGCTCCAACTCATCAAACGCTACGCTGAACAACTGATACGTGTCGCTCAGCAGCACCGGCGCCGACCAGGTGGCATAACCGATCGCCAGTTGCATCTGCATTTCCGGCGTCCCCGAGAACGCCGGATAACCCGGGACATTCACCAGACGGGCGGCAACCCGCAGGCCCTCGAAGGCCGAGAGGTCAACCGGCGGAGACACACTGACGATTCCCCAGCCGCTTAAATCGAAGTCCGCCACGTGATACCGCCCCTGGCCGAACAGTCCGATGGCCGCCGTTCCACTGTCCGTCGTGAGCGGTCCGAACGCCCCCCAGCCCTGCGCCCCGGACTCGAAGTCAAACAAAACCACATCCGCCAACCCGATGGAGGGCAACGCCGCCATGCCAGCCGCCAACGCCGCCACAAACACTCCTCGCCCAACGCTCTTTCCCGTCATCGGTCCGCTCCTTCTCTTACTCCGAAACACGCCCATGCGGCCCGCCTCAGGTCCACCGAGGCAGACTGAATATCCGCTGAAGCGTGGGTACGACAGCACCACGCACGATTCCGAACTCGCCCAGGGGCGAGGCAATGACCCGGGTCTGCCCCGCCTCGTACCGCAAGCTGTGCTCACGCAGAACGGCGTTGACACGCGAGAGCATCGCATGCTCCAGCTCCGCGATGTCCGCTCCAATCACCAGAATCCCCGGCTCCAGAAGATTCACCGCGTGAACGACCAGCGAAGCCATCTCCTCACTCAGCCGGTCCATGGCACGCAACGCCGAGCGTGCCCCCGCCCCCACGGCCTCCGCCAGGGCCGTCGGGTCGGCATACGGTCGACCCGCCTCATCCACGGCATACGTCAGCGGATGAGCCACCGGTGACGTGATCTCCCCCGCCGCGCCGAACTCGCCGTGGTAGGGTTCGCCGTTTACAATGATGCCGCTGCCCAGCCCGACAACGCCGTGCGACGCATCCGCGAACCGCACGCACAGGTAGACGAGGTTACGAACCTCCCGACCCACCTCGAAGAAGTGCGCCGCCATGCTGCCCGCCGCGCAGTCGTTCATCACGTCGGTCGCCGCGCCCCACCGCGATTCGCACATCCGCCGAAGCGGAACATCGTGCCAGCCAAACGGGTGGCTCCACCGCACGATGCCGTTGGCCATGTCCATGTGCCCCTGTACCCCTACGCCGACACCGTACAGGGCCGACCATTGGAGCCCCACCGAGCTCAGCAGCCCTTCCCCCATCTCGTACAGGCGTTGGACCGTTTCCTCCGGTGAAGCGGGCGCGAAGGATGATTTCGCCCTGGCGACCAGTTCGCCGTGCAAATCGCACACCCCCGCCCGGATGGTCGTCTCGGTCACCTCAAAACCGATCGCACGCGGCTGCCTGCGAACCAGAGCCACCATCCGGGGCGCCCGCCCCCCCTTCGACTCCCCATTGCCCCGTTCCTCGACCAACCCCTCCGCAATCAGATCCCGAATCACCGCTGACACCGTAGGCGGCCGGATGGCGGTCGTCTTGGCCAGTTCGGCACGTGAAATTTCACCCTCGCACCGAATCCGGTCGAGGATGAGCGTTCGATTCACGACCCGGTTGAGCTGCGGTTTTCCGGTGACTGGTGCTGACATGCCACATATCTTAATTAAGTAGCCTAAGGAACTCAACACGAAAATTAGTTTTCCTAATAAAGTTTCTTAACATTGCTAATCTACTGTTATTACGAATGTTATATCCCCTAGCGGCAGCATCCCTGAGCTCATGCCACGTGTTGCCTATTGGCCAAAGCCATACCTTGAGGCTAATCTGGAAGGTCGAGTGCTGCGAAGCCGCGCATCACTCATAGCGGAGGTTCTGGAGTGAGTGGCCGTCACGGTGGTTTTTTTTGGGATATTCAGGCGTTGCGCCGCCAGATCGACCGCGCGTCCCAGGAAGAAGGCCCGGGCGCCGCCCGGCTTCTGCCGGGCAACGCGTGTTTTCTCGATGACGGTCGGGTACTTTGCCGTCCACGTGACCGGGGAGACAGCCGGTACCCTTACGGTCGGCACGGCTTCAACTTCTGGGTGTACGCCTCTGGGCGGATGCACGCCAACAACGGGGCGTACTTTGTTCTGCTGCCCTTTCATGCCGGGCAGGAGCCGGCCATCGGGTTCTTCGCCGGCATGCGGGACGTATCGGGTGACACGTATACGCCGATTTCCCTGCTTCCGGTCCCGTACATTGGCCGAAGCGAGCCTTCAGTCACCCGCTGTTCCATTCTGGGACCGGACGCCGCGTACTTCATGGCGGACACCGCCGAGTTGCGGGCGGTGGTTCGGGTGTTCGTAACCCAGATTCGCCCCGAACACGTCCACGTCGCTTTTTCGCTGCACGTGGAGAACACGTCCGGCTCTCATCGAGAGTTCTTCACCTCCGCCTATGTGAATCCTTTCTGCCGGCACCAATTCGCGGAGACAAGCGAAGATCCGTGGTTCAAAAAGGTGGAGGTGGCCAAAGCCACCGACAACGCGGCGCTGCCCCCCTTCGTCGTCTCCGTCAATGAGGACGTGAGCCGTTTCCGCTCGATCACGAACCATGCGTTGATCCGACGAGCGATCACGATTGCCGGACGCCAGGCGGCATCCGAGTTCGAGGCAGAGGTGACCACGTCGCGGCTGGCGTACATGGGCGAGCCGCGGATCGACCTGGCCGGAGCCAGGTGCCTTTGCCTCGGCCGGCTTCCGCGGCAGGTCCGCACAACCGTTTTCAATGACGCGGCCATCGCGGCGGATCTGATCCGATTCCGGCTGGATCCGGGCGATGCGGCCCGATTCGATTACGTTCTCTCGCTTCCCGAAAACGACGCGGTGCTCGCGCAAGAGCTCGAGCGGCCGGTGACCGCCGAGCAGGTGGACTCCGCCCTGACCGCGCTGCGAGAGCACCTCGGACAAGATCGCCATGATCTGGAGATGCGCGTCTGGGGGGCCACAGACGGCAATCTCGACGCGGACGTGTTCAACCACTTTCTGCCGTATCTGCGGACACAGGTGCGGGTCTGCGCCGAGGTCAAGGGATACATGCAGCCTTCGCCCAACTCCCTCATCGGCATTCGTGATGTCTTTCAGGCGGTCGAGGGACACATGTTCGATCAGCCGGACGGAGCACGCCGAAAAATGCTGGAGGCCCTGGAGTACGTGCTGATTGACGGGCGTTGTCCCCGCCAGTACTCCCTGCCCCACAACGGCGTTCCGGGCGCGGCCGACCTGCGCGAGTTCGTTGACCAGGGGTTGTGGGTTATCTCGACCGTGTACGCCTATGTGTGCCTCACGGGTGACACGGGCATACTGGAGGAGGAGCTCGGGTATCATCGGATAGACCCGACCGATCGGAGTCGGATGGTCCCGGCGACGGATCGGGATACCGCGCTGGATCACCTCCTGCGCATCATGGACTACTTGGACCGCAACCGGGACCCGCAGACCGGCCTGCTGCGGGCCCTCTATGGGGACTGGAACGACGCCCTGGACGGCCTGGGCACCACGCAGGATCCCACACGGGAGTTCGGCACCGGCGTCAGCGTGATGGCCAGCCTGCAGCTTTATCAGGCGGCCGGAGAGTTGCTCGCGCTTCTCAATCGCCACTGCGAAGGCCGGCACCCTGGCCGCCAGCAGGCACTGGTGAACCTGCGATCGGAGCTTGAGAACGGACTCCTGCGACACGCGGTGGTCCGGCAGGGGACGCAGCGACGAATCGTCCACGGCTGGGGCGACCGCCGGCAGTACGACGTGGGGAGCTTCTGTGACAGTGACGGCCAGGCTCGTGACGGCCTGACCTCCAACGCCTTCTGGGTTCTGTGCGGACTTCTGGACCGCCAGCCGGACTTGCGCGACGACATCCTGAGCGCCCTGGATCGGCTCGACTCCCCGTTCGGCCTCAAAACGTTCGAACCCGGGTTCGCCCCGGACGCTCCGGGCGTGGGGCGAATTCCCAAACTGCCGATCGGTACCGCGGAGAACGGAGCCACCTACGTCCATGCCACACTGTTCGGCGTCGGCGCCCTGTTTCGGATGGGCGAGCCCCGCCGCGCGTGGCAGCAATTGATCAAGACTCTCCCGTTCACGCCAGGACACGAAGAGTTGAGTCACTCCCCCTTCGTCATGCCCAACTCGTACGTGTACAACCCCAGCCTCAACCTGACAGGGCAGAACATGAACGACTGGCAAACCGGCAGTTCCAACGTGCTGCTGAAGGTTCTGATCCGTTACGTGTTCGGATTCCAGCCCGGGCTGGACGCCTTGTGCGTGGCCCCGGCCTCCTGGTCGCCGTTCCAGTCTCTGCGTCTGACGGCGCGTGCCCAGGAACGTCGTGTGCGAATTGACATCTCCCGGAGTGACACGCCCGAGAGACGATTCAGACTCAACGGCGCCCCCGCGCGGGCATCTGTGGACCCGCGGACGGGAGCATCCGCGATCCACATCCCGTACGGAGCGCTGCGCGCCGACACGGAGAACCATATCGAAATCCTGGATCCCTCCTGAGCCGGTCAGAGCCCGCGGCGAGACGTTCTTAGACGCCGGCGCTGCGTTTCTGCGATGAGAATGCGGACTCACGCGGCGGGCGCGCGGCCCGTCCGGCGTCTGCCTGGCGCTGTCTTATTCATAGACCGGTACACCGGTACACCAGCACATAGAAGTGAGCCAGCAGGTCTATCGCCGGGTCAAACACGAAACGGAAGGCGTTACCGAAGAAGGCTGCCAGAAACAGGATAACGCCGAAGGGCCGGATCGCCGCGATCAGACGGCCGATGCTTTCCGGAAAGAGATGCTCCAGGATCCACGATCCGTCGAGCGGCGGAATCGGAACGAAATTGAAGACCGCCAGGAACAGGTTGATCATGATCGTCAGCTTCAGCACCATCGCCAGGGCCTCCAGGAACGGCCCCGCGGGCGTCTGCGTGATGAAGACCTGCGGAATCCAGGTCGAGAAGTTGACCACACTCCCCTTTGGCGCCCACAGCATCAGAAGACAGCCCAGAAGCAGGTATCCCATCGCAGCGGCGGCCGCCAGCAGAAGGTTCGAGCCGGGACCGGCCAGCGAGATAAGTATGTGGGCCCGGCGGTATCGCGGAACCGATCCCAGTTGCACGGGCACGGGTTTGGCGTATCCGAAGGCCGGAGCGCCGACACCGGTCAACAGAATCGGGAGCAGGATCGTCCCGAACAGATCCACGTGGGCCAAGGGGTTGAGCGTCACGCGCCCTCGAGAACGGGCGTAATCGTCGCCACACCACCAGGCCGTGATCGCATGGCCGCATTCATGAACGGACAACGAGAGGAGCACCAAGACGACGGCTACCGCGCACGCCGCGTAGCTGTATTCCCATTCGCCTTGAATGAGAGCGCCGGAATACCCGGTCGCGCTCAAGCGATGCGCGCAATAGACGCCCAGAGCGGATACGGCCAGTCCGGCCAAAGTCCAAGCCGCGCCCACGCCGGCCATCGTCCGCGCGTGCGACAGCGCACGCGTTCGCCGGGCCCGTCGCAGAAAGTGGATCGCCATCACCAGTGACGCGGCCCCGCAAGCCCATCCGAGCCCGGGGAGGAAGGCCAGCGACCCCAGGATCACCGACCAGACGGGCAACGGCATCATCTGCGGCCACATCGGCCCTTCGAGGGTCCGCCTGCGCGGTACCTGCGAGGGCGGCGTACCGGAGTCGGCCGCCCGGAGCTGGAGATGCTCCAGCAGAGGCGCCGCCCGGGCCGCACTCAGCAGGAATCCCAATTCCCAATCGGGCCCGTAGAACCGGATTACGACGCCCTGCGCGGTGTCCTGAATGTGAATGTCGCGGTCCCAATCTTCGCGGCGCACCCGACGTACCTGCTGCCCGGAGCGCAGCTCCACCCCGTCGGGCATCGCCTCGATGATCCACTGCTGTCCTTGCCCATCATGCCAGATCATAACATTCTTTCGCTGAGGAGGTTAGGAGCGTCGACAAGAGCCGGACCCTCGCGCCCTGATCGTGTCCAGCCGCCCTGGTGCCTACAATCGTTGATCCCCGGGACGGGCAGTATAGCCACCGGCGTGTGGAACGCGAAACGCAGGTTCGTAACGGCTGGAACCGATTCGGAGGACCGGAGCCGACGCGGGCCAAGGAGGAAGAAGATGCGCATCGCCATCACAGGCGCCACGGGTTTTCTTGGACGGCATATTGTGAACCATTTGACGGCGCGCGGGCATTCGTGTCGTTGCTGGTTTCGGCCAGGAGCAGATCGGGGCGGTTTTGAGAACACCGATGCCGTTGAATGGATTCCCGGGCATCTGGACGATCCGTCCAGCGCGGAGGAACTGGCCCGGGGCTCACAGGCCTTGGTACACGCCGCCCTCCACCGGCCCGGCGCGGGTTTTCGCGGAGCGGAAGGCGATCCGGTTGACTTCGTGCAGGTCAACGTGGTCGGCACGATCCGTCTGATCGAGGCCGCCCGACGGGCCGGAGTGGCCCGGTTCATTTTCATCGCGACCTGCGCGGTTCATGAGCTCATCCTGGAGGATCGACCGCTGGATGAGGCGCATCCCCTCTGGCCCACCAGCCACTACGGCGCTCACAAGGCCGCCATCGAGAAATTCGTTCACAGCTACGGCTTCGGCCAGCGGTATCCGATCTGTTCGCTGCGTCCGACGGGGATTTACGGGCTGGCGCGTCCCGCCTCCGCCAGCCGGTGGTTTGAACTGGTTCGACAGGTGATGCGTGGAGAGCGAATCGACACGGCTCGCGGGGGCAAGGAAGTCCATGCCCGCGACGTCGCCCGGGCCGTCGAGATCCTTCTGCTGGCGGACCCCGACCGCATCGCCGGGCAGGCGTACAACTGTTACGACATGTACGTGTCGGAACAGCAGGTGGCCACGATCGCCCGCGCCATCACCGGCAGCGCCAGCGTGATTGAGGATCGTGCCAAGGGGCCCCGGCACCAGATCGATACGCGGAGACTCCGGGCGTTGGGCATGACGTTCGGGGGCCTGCCGCTTCTGGAAGACACCGTTCGTGCTCTTGTGGCCGCCGCGGTCTAATGCGCCGGCAGCACGTCGATGAGCTGATCGATCTCTTTCGGCGTGTTGTAGAAGTGCGGGCTGGACCGTAATCGGCCGGCCCGCGTGGCGATGACGATCCGGTGCTCCCCCTCCAGGTGTCGCTGGATGTCGTCGTGATTGTGCACAGGCGAAATGAACGAAACGATGGCGCTGGCTTCCGCCCGCTCTCGCGAGCTGACCACACGGTATCCCTTGTCCCGCAGTCCGGCCGCCAAACGATCCGTCAGAAACAGGACCCGTTTTTCAACATTGGACAGGCCGATTTCCAGAAGCAGGTCCACGGCGGCCCCCAAGCCGAACACGCCCGCCAGGTTGTAGGCCCCGCTGTCATACCGCCGCGCGTCGTCATGAAACTCGAACTGGTAGCGGCTGAAATCCAGCATGTTCTTCATGGAGGCCCAGCCGATGCTCGTCGGACGCAGGAAGCCCTGCAGCTCCTTACGAACGTAGAAAACGCCGATGCCTTCCGGACCGCAAAGCCACTTGTGCGCATCGGCGGACAGAAAGTCGATATGCATGGCCTCGACGTCCAGCGGGAGCACGCCGAGCGACTGAATCGCATCCACACACAGGAAAACGCCCTTCTGCTTGCAATGATCGCCCAGGGCCGCCAGGTCCGTCCGGAACCCGCTGGCAAACTGGACGGAGGAAATCGTGACCACGCGAGTCCGGTTGTCGATCAGAGCGATCAGGTTTTCCAACGGGATGCGGCCCTGCTCCTCCGCGGCTGTTCGGAGCTCCACGCCGCGGGCCGCCAGGGCCTGCCAGGGGTATACGTTGGCCGGAAACTCCACGCTGGTACTGACGACGTTGTCCCCGTTCCGCCAGTTCAGGCCGTTGGCAACCATGCTGAGGCCCTCGCTGGTGTTCTTGATGAACGTGACTTCATCCGGCTTGGCGTTGATCAGCCGGGCGCAGCTC
>JBPOIK010000109.1:0-19387 GCA_052034525.1 Planctomycetota bacterium | reverse complement strand
GGGGAAGAGCAGTCCGGCGTCCCCGTCCTGGAAGCATTCATCGCTGTCGTAGGGAGCGAACATGGGGCACAGGCCGCCGTTGCCGTCAAACTCCGGATCCCAGCCCTGGCCGAAGCGGGCGTGGCCGAAAGCGTGTTGGATGAAGCTTCCGGGCGGGCCGACGTTGATGCATGTCGGGAACCGGCCAAGGACGCCGGTGGAGTAGGCCAGCGCTTCCTCCGGCGCGTCGCCGTAGTCAAACTCCGGCTCCGGCTCCTGCTCCTGCTCGATCCGCAACAGGTAGTCTTCGGTTTCGCCATATTCGAAGACTCCGGAGCCGTCCCACTCGGTCTCCGTGCCGACCGCTCGCTCCGCGATGGTGAACCGCGCCCAGACGTATCCGGAGTTTGGCCCAATGAGGAAGCTCGGCGGCATCAGGGCGGACAGCGGGCCGACGAAGCCGGGCGGCACCGGAAAATCGATGAGCACGTGTTCAGGGGCTGGGTTCATCGGGCACGGCGAGTTCCCCCCCCAGGCACCGTCCTGGTCCCAGTCGATCAGGACGTTCACGAAGCACAGCCTGTTCGAGTTGTTCACCACGTGAATGTCGATGTTTCCCCCCCAGGTGGCCATCTGGCAGGTCTGTCCGAGGAAGCCTTCCAGGTTCGGGGAGCATGGGACGATCTGCTCCAGCCCCATTGGCCCCCGGATCGTATAGCCTGGTGGGACCAGCAGACCCGCGTCTCCATCCTGGAAACACTCGTCCTGGTTGTAGCGATTGGGATTGAACATGGGGCAAAGGCCGGCATTTCCATCCATTTCGCCATCCACCATCGGCCCGAAGTATGGCCCGCTGGCAAGGTGTCGGATGAACGAACCCGGTGGCCCGACGCTGATGCAGGTGGGATACCGTCCGATCACTCCGTTGAACGGATAGGCCAGAGCCCCCTCCGGCGCGTCGCCGTAGTCCCCTTCGCCAAACTCGCCCGCCTGCATACCGAGGGCGGGAAGACTCCCAAACCACAGCATCAGGCCACAGACTCCCAAGACCCATCCCAGATTCACCCTTCTCGCTCGCATGGTTGATCACCTCCTGCGGCCAGTTGGCCGCGTCAGAAAAACTCTGTGCAGACAGAGTCCCCTCCTGGCGCTGCCGGTGCAGCGCTGAACCGATTCGTGCTCCATTCGTCCAGCGATCTACCCGAAGCTTCCGTCCGCCTCCGCCGAGACGTGAACACTTGAGGGGACCGCTCCGTGTCGGATCCCGTTGATGTCACAAACCGGGGCCCACGGCCCCGGCTTCCCCCCATTCCCTCATAGAGACATAGACGTCCGAACCCCAGGGTCTGACAGGGCCCCGGAACTTCACGGCGTGAAGGTGGCTCGGTGCGTAACACTCAAGCACCTCCAATGCGTTCTGGCTGACAATATTTCAGTAGTGCGTTGTTATGGCTTGCATTTCAGTGTCGTTCGGCGGACAATGTGATCATGTCCGACTCCGATTCCACCCGTGCAACCCTGTTCCTGCGGCTCCGGAATCGCGCCGATTCGCTGAGCTGGCATCAATTCCACGCCCGCTATGGGGAGTTGATCTACAAGTATGCGCGTGGCCGGGGGGCGTCGGCGGTGGACGCGGAAGACATTGTGCAGGATGTCGAGATGTACCTGTTCAAGGCAATGGACGGGTTCGTTTATGACGCCAGCAAGGGCCGCTTCCGGTCTTATCTTCGGGTGGCGGTTCTGCACGCCATGAAGCGGCGGGCGGGCCAGGCGGCCCGGCAGGGTGAACCCCTGGATCCACAGACGTTTGATTATCTCGCCGCACAGCGGGAGGCGGAGAGCGACGAACGGTGGGAGCGTGAATGGCAGCTTCACCGGCTCCGCTGGGCCCTTCGGTCCATTGCCCGGGATGTGGAACCTTCCACCTTGAAAGCGTTTCAGCTTCACGTGCTGGAGGGCAAGTCCGCGATCGCGACGGCTCAAGAGCTTCAGATGACCCGAGCGGCCGTATACCAGGCCAAGTCGCGGATATGCCGACGATTGAAAGAGCGTCTCGACGAGATGGACCCGGAGGGTGATCTGTAGGCTGCCGACCTCCTTGTCCCGTGCGTTTCTCACGATGAAGCTGGCCTGCCCAACGTGCGATTCCCGCGTGCCGGACGACGCGCCCTGTACGGCCTATGCGTGTCCCCGTTGTGGCCGCCTTCTGGTGTCCCTGGACGGAGACTCCTCGGAATCCGGGGAATGGGACGATCTGGCCGCGGATTTGAAAGATGCGTTTGGGTCCGGGGCCTTCTCAATAGGCCTGGGCGGTGCGGACCGCTCCCGGCCTCTTCCGGACATGGCTCCGGCGCCTGTGGCGGCCGAGCCGTTGCGAGTGGGGGTCCGGCTTGGCGACTTTGAGATCCTCGGGCAGATCGGGCGCGGCGGGATGGGAGTGGTGTACCGCGCCCGGCAGATCTCGCTGGACCGCACAGTGGCTCTGAAGGTGCTGGCCGCGTTTGCCGATCCGGAAGGCCAGGCGATTGCCCGTTTCCGCAAAGAGGCGCAGGCCGCCGCGCGCCTGCATCACACGAACATCGTGGCCATCCACGCCCAGGGCGAGCACGGCGGCTATTACTACTACGCGATGGAGTTGATCGAAGGGGAGAGCTTGGACGCCGCCCTGCGGCGCGGAGCGTTCCGGGCGCAGCCATCCGCGGGGGGTGTGTCTGCCGGCGGCGCCGACTCCCGTTCGTTTGCCTTTGGGCGCGGCGGCTTGGACGCCTATCGCCGGCTGGCCCGTCTGCTGGCCGAGGTGGCCGACGCACTGGAATACGCCCATCAGAACCACGTGATCCATCGGGACATCAAGCCGCAGAATCTGCTGCTGGGTCGTGACGGGCGGCTTCACGTGACGGACTTCGGGCTGGCCCACCTGCTGTGCGAGCCGCACCTGACCATCACGGGCCAGGTGATGGGAACGCCTCTGTACATGTCGCCCGAGCAGGTCCGGCTCGGGCATGGCCGGGTCGACTGGCGGACGGACATTTACTCGCTGGGCGTCACCCTGTACGAAGTGCTCACGGGCGAACCGCCGTTTCATGGCGAGAGTCGCGACCAGATCATCGACCAGGTCTGCACGAGCGAGCCGCGCGTGCCGCGCCGCCTCAACCGCAGCATTCCCAGGGACTTAGAGACCATCTGTCTGCGGGCGATGGAGAAGAACCGGCTGCGTCGTTACCAATCCGCCGGCGACATGGCGGCAGACCTTCTTCGCTTTGCCGAGGACCGTCCGATCCGCAGCCGCCGGACCAGTCGCCTGGTGAAGGCCGGTAAGTGGATGCGGCGTCACAAATGGATGGCGGGCACCATTGCATCGTTGATCGTGGTTGTGGTGCTGGCCATCGGCCTGACGTGGGTGCAACGGCAGCGCCGCGTGGAGTCGGCCGAGCGCCACCTGAACGATGCGTACGAAACCGTGGCCTACATCAACTTCCGCGAGCCGCCGGCGTCGGTGGAGCAGGACATTGCGTTTGCCGCGGACCGGGGCGCCGATCCGGTCCGTGTGCGGCTGGTCCGTGCCATGGCCCGGGCGGCGCAGTCGAACCTTTCCCTGCGTGCGGCGGCGCTGGCGGACCTGAACGAGGTGCTGAACATTCGGCCGCAGGATGTCGAGGCGCAGTGTGTGAAGGCCGTTGTGCTGCAGCTCAACAACGAGACGGAGGCGTATCGAAAGTGCATCGACGGCATCGGAACGCCTCGCACGGCCACCGAATGGTTCTTCCATGGATACGCCATTCATTTCAAGGATGCCGAGAAAGCCAGAGAGAACTACAAGAGGGCCATCGACCTGCGCGCCGCCGAGAACCAGATCTACCCCCAGGCCATGATTCATCTGGCCCGCGCGCAGAACCAACTCATGTATCGCACGCGGCAACTGCGCGATTTCGAGGACGCCGCCGGCAATCTGCGTCAGCTTATCGTGATGGGCGTGTACAACGCCTACCCGCACTACCTGCTGTCCATCACGTATCGTCTGGCGGCCGAGATCGAAGATTCGCGTGAGGCGCCCGATGTGTCGGCGGTGGCACGGTACTATCGGGACGCCCGGTTCTATGCCGAGGCGGGCCAGGAGAAGGACGCGAGCGACGACCGGCCGGTGACCGCCGAGGCGGAATACTGGGAGAGTCTCGGCGATTTCGACAAGGCGATCGAGGCCCGTACCCGAGCCATTCAGGTCGCTTCCGCTCGCCACAAGCACGACTCGATCTGGGAGGGATACCACTATCGGTGGCGGGTGTATTACTGGCGGTCCCGGTTGGACGAGGCGCTGGCCGACCTGGAGCGGCTGGCGGACGACTTCGACAAGCAGGATCCGTTCTACGCCGGCGTCTATCCCGTTCTGGTGTATGCCGAGCTGGGCAACCGTGAGCGTGCCCTGGTCACGGCCCGTCGCATGGCCGAAGCGGAACCTGGCGACGCACAGCGTCTCATCCTGACCTCGATGTGTCTGCGTCTGTTGGGGGCGAACGAAGAAGCCGCAGCGCTTCTGGACGCTCGCGCGGCGGGCGTTCCGTTCCATTCGACGGACGGCAGCCCCGACGGCGGGACGTGGCGGCGGATTCTCTACGAACTGGTTCAGAACCGGCGCACGCTGGAATCCGCTCTGGACTCGGAGCCGTGCATCCACGGCGACAGTGGTCCGTCCCGGCGCGCCGAGGCTCTTTTTCACGCGGCCGTGATGGCGCTGGCGGAAGGGCGTCGCACGAAGGCTGTCGAGCTCTTTGACCGCTCCTACCGCTGCTTCGACGGCGAGCGCGGATACACCTTCCACGCCAAAACCCTCTGTGTGAAACTCACGGACCCGGTCTGGCCGCCCTGGCTCGGCGGGGTGGGGCCCTGACCCGAGGCCGCGTCGGTTTGGAGCCGGCGTTGCCGGCGGGTACCATGCCGCCACGCCGCGCACACGGATGTGCGGCGAGAAGGAACGCACCCGTGCAATCCATCACGAGAGAGCTGGAACAACGACTGGCCGACGCCCTGCGAGCCTGCTTTGGCGCCGTGGCCGAGGGCGTGGACTGCTCACCGCGGCCGACCCAGGATCCGGTTTTTGGCGACTACCAGGCCAATTTCGCCATGGTTCTGGCCCGGACGCTGGGAAAGAAACCGCGGGATGTGGCCACGGCCGTCGTCGAGCGCCTGGACGTGGCCGACCTATGTGAGCCGCCGCAGGTCGCCGGTCCGGGATTCATCAATCTGACGATTTCGCCCGTGGCGGCCGGACGCCGGCTTCAGGCCGTTCCGCCCGCCCCTCGGGGCGGCTTCGATCGGTTAGGTATAGAGCCCGCGCCTGCGCCGGCCGTGGTGGCCATCGACATGTCCAGTCCGAATCTGGCCAAGGAGATGCACGTCGGGCACCTGCGAAGCACGATCATCGGCGACTGCATCGCGCGGATGCTGGAGTTTGAGGGCCACAACGTTCATCGCATCAACCACGTGGGCGACTGGGGCACGCAGTTCGGGATGCTCATCGAGCATCTGCGGCGGACCCATCCGGACGTGCTGAATGCCCCCGACCATCTGCAACTGGGCGACCTGGAGTCGTTCTACGTGCAGGCGAAGCAGCGGTTTGACGCGGACGAGGAGTTCGCCGCCGCCGCCCGGCGGGCCGTGGTCGACCTGCAGGGAGGCGATCCGGCTACCCGGGCCGTCTGGCGTGCGTTCTGCGAGGAATCGCTCCGGCACTGTCACGAGATTTACGATCGGCTGGGCATTCGCGTGGAGGATCGGGGCGAGAGTTTTTACAACGATCTGTTGTCGCGCACCGTGGACGATCTGACGAAGGCCGGCCTGGCCGTCGAGAGTGACGGCGCCACGTGCGTGTTTCTCGACGGGTTCCACAACCGCCAGGGCGATCCGCTGCCGATGATCATCCGCAAGTCCGACGGCGGCTACAACTATGACACTACGGATCTGGCCGCCCTGCGGCACCGGATCGACACGCTGGGCGCCACGCGGCTGCTTTACGTCGTGGGTCTGCCGCAGAAGCAGCATTTTGACATGCTGTTTGCCGCGGCGCGCAAAGCCGGCTGGGCGGGGGACGACGTGGAGCTGACCCACATCGGCTTCGGCAGCATGCTGGCCCCTTCGGGAAAAATGTTCAAGACGCGGGAGGGCGGAACGGTCAAGCTCAAACATCTTCTCGATGAGGCCGTCGAGCGGGCCCGCAACGTTCTGGAAACCAACGAACGGGATCCGGAGAAGAAACGCGGCCTGGCCCCCGAACAGATGCGGATTATCGCGGAAACGGTCGGCGTGGGCGCGGTGAAGTATTTTGATCTCTCCCACGCGCTGGGCAGCGACTACAAATTCGAATGGGATACCATGCTCAGCATGGACGGCAACACGGCGCCGTACATGCTTTATGCGTATGCCCGCATCCGCAGCATCGAGCGCGAGGCGGGCCTGGAGTATGCCCAACTTCCGCCCGACACGCCCGTTCTGCTGGAGCACGAATCGGAAATCCGTCTGGGCAAGATGCTGCTCCGGCTGCCGGACGTCATTGCGCAGGCCGGCCGCGAGTACCGCCCGAACATCATCACCGAGTACCTCTTCGAGCTGAGCCGGGCCTACAACGGGTTCTACGACCGCAAGCGCGGTGTCCGGGTGAAGGACGCTTCCCCCGAATCGGTCCGGCTTTCCCGTCTGCGGCTGTGCGACCTGACGGCTCGCGCACTGAAGCTGGGCCTGCATCTTCTGGGAATCGGGACGCTGGAGCAGATGTAGCGGTGCGGCCCGCCAGGCCGATTTTGGCGCGGGGCCTGTCGATTCAATCGAAGCGCGGACGAAGGCAATGGAGTTGTGAACGCGATGATCGCCACAACTCCTTGTTTTCCGATCGTGGGGAGTGTTTTCGCGGTTGAATCGACAACCTCCACGCCGGAACGGTCTCGGTCCACGTTTGGCGGAAACCCGTTTGCGCGGAAGAACCGCTCACGCCAACCCGCCGGACCTGCAAAAGGCCGCTCCCTGGATTCGGCGACCCAGGGATTTCCGCACGGGTGAAAATCGCAGAAGACGATGTGACGCCGGACATCGGCCGTGTCGGCGAGCGGCTTTGTCGGAATCCATAGCCTGATCATTCACGGCCGGCTGCGTTTACCCTGTTGCCCCGTGAACGGGGCGAACGGCCCGTGCGCCGCGAGTTCCCGTGGATCGAGATTTCGATAATCTGTCCCGGTCCGGCGGAAATCCGTTTCCGCAGGAACGCAGGTCTTCGGTGTGACAGTCCGCCGATGTCCGATGGTTCCACAACGGCGGTTTCGGGCAACTTGTTACGGTTGGAACCGCGCGAGCCGGTGCTCTTGACCAGGCCATCTACCGGCCGGCCGCCGCCGGCTCGGCGTGAAGGATCGGCTCCGTAGCAGCCGTGAGTGCCCGGCACCCCGGGCATTGGCCGCACACATGCGGACCGGCGCATTCGCAGCACCAGCACGACTCCAGCGGTGCGCCGAAGCGCCGGCCCAGCTTGATGATATCACTGCGGGTAAGGCCGATGAGCGGCGCCTCCAGCCGGATGGCCGGCCGTCCGGATCGCAGTTCATCGAACATCATTTCGCAGGCGTGGAAGAACTCACGCCGTCGGTGCGGGGTGCCCTGGCCGGCTCCGACCTGGCATTCCGCCTCATCGGCCACCTGCGACGCTCCGACCACCACCGCGCGGGCGGTGATTCGCGCCGCCCACTGGAACGCCGCGTCCAGCAGCGACGGCATGGGCGGGGGCCAGGCGGGTATGTCGCCGGAAGGGTCTGCCGCCTCCACGCCGCGGCGGGCGGACGCGATGAGGCGAACGTGCGGCATTTCCACGCCGAGCACGCGCTGGGCCCCCAGGGCCCGGCCGATCGCCTCGACGGCCGCCCGCTGGGGTCCGGCGGACGGATGCCCGTAGTCCACGTGGAGCAGGTTGACGGTCCCGTTTCGGGCCGCCCGGGCGGCGGCGGCCGTGCTGTTGACGCCGCCGCTGCAGAGAATAACGAACGATTCACTCGCCATCGCGTTGACACTCCCCACAAGAAATCTGTGAAACTGACCTGACTGAGACGCCCTTCTGGGACGTTATCGGCAATTCCGCAGGTTGGAAGTGACCCGCTCTTTTCCACCCCGGCGGGGGCGTCGGCTCGTGGCCGCAGGGCATTGAGCAAACGGAACTCGTGCAGTAGACTGATGTTGCGGGCGCGGCCGTGCGCTTGCGTCAGGGGGAAGTCCATGGAACCGCTCAAGAAGATCAGCGAGGTGGGCCGTGAGGTGGGTCTGTCGGACCGGCGGATTCGCGAATACGAGAGGGCCGGGCTGGTTCGACCGCGCCGCGAGCCGCGAACACGGGATCGGCTGTACGGCCCCAAAGAAGTGGCACAACTTCGGCTGATCAAGGAGCTGGTCCGCAGGCACAGCCTCACGCTGGAGAACATCCGGCTGCTGCTGGCCTACGCCCCGTGCTGGGAACTCACCGATTGCCCGGCGCGGGATCGGTGCCCGGTGCTGCGGAACCCCGATATTCCCTGTTATCTGCAGCCCGTTCGTGAGTGTGGCCAGAACGACGACTGCCTCCACTGCCCCATCTACCAGTCCAAGGACCGGCCGCGATCCGCCATTGTTATCACGGACGCCAGGGCGAATGGGAATGGGTCCGCCGGCCAGCCGCCCCAAGCCCGGTGAGTGTGGATGTGTCGGGAGCCGGGGCGGCGATGCGCCGTGCGGACGGCGGCTTGAAACAGGGCTTTTCCGGTCGTATGGTAGCCCCGGTCCCACGGAGGCGGAGATGACCATGAACCGTCGAAATGTCGCGACCCTCACGCCTGGGGAGCGGATCGAGAGCCAGGTCTTCCGCATCCAGTCGAAGGACCTTCGGACCACGACGCAGGGCGCGTTGTACATCCACGCCGTGCTGGCCGATGCGACCGGACAGGTGCCCGCCCGCATGTGGCAGGCGTCCGAGTCGATCTTCAAATCCATTCCGGAGGGTGGGTTCCTCAGTGTGAAGGGGCGGACGGAGGACTACCGGGGCAACCTTCAGTTCATCATCGAGGCCCTTCAACCGGTGAACCCGGCGCAGGTGGATCTTTCGGAGTTTCTGCCGCACACCGAGCGCGACATCGACCAGATGTGGGCCCGCACCGTCAAGATTCTCGAGCGGATCCAGGATCCGAACCTCGCGGAGCTGATGCGGGAGTTTCTGGCGGACGAGGCGCTGGTCAGCGCGTTCCGCAAGGCGCCGGCCGCCGCCCAACTGCACCACGCCTTCGTCGGCGGGCTGCTCGAACACACTCTCAACGTGCTGGAGCTGGCGCTGCTGGTGGTCCCCCGCTATCCGCGGTTGAGCCTGGACCTGGTGCTGGCGGGCGTGTTTCTGCACGATATCGGCAAGACCGCCGAACTTGCCTACGACACGAACTTCAGCTACACGGACGAAGGTCAGCTCATCGGCCATCTCGTGCAGGCGGCCATCTGGATCGATCAGAAGGCGTCGGCCGTGGCGGCACGAACGGGCCGGCCGTTCCCGGCGGACCTCCGCGCCGTCCTGCAGCATATTGTGCTGGCCCATCACGGCAGCTACGAGTTCGGCAGCCCGAAGCTGCCCGCGGTTCCCGAGGCGGTGGCCGTCCACTACCTCGACAATATCGACGCCAAGGTCTATATGTTCTTCAAGGAGATTGACGACGACCGCGACCCGGAGTCTCACTGGTCGAATTACAGTCGCGTCCTCTCGAGCAAGGTGTACAAGATTCCCGTTGCGGGCAACCAGCGGGACTGAGCCTCATCCTCATGGACTATACCCAGTTTACCGAAGCGGACATTCGGGAGATGCTCAAGGTCGTCGGCGTCGGGCAGATCGAGGATCTGTTTCGCGACGTGCCCGCCTCGCAGCGTCTGACCCGTCCC
This sequence comes from Planctomycetota bacterium, assembly GCA_052034525.1. GTDB lineage: Bacteria > Planctomycetota > Phycisphaerae > UBA1845 > UBA1845 > JAFGJQ01. The sequence continues at coordinate 9,487 of JBPOIK010000109.1, read as the reverse complement.
CTGCACATCCCGGCCGGCCTGAGCGAAATGGAACTGCTGGCCGACATCCGCGCCCTGGCGAAAAAGAACACCACCTGTCAGGAGCTGGTCTGCTTTCTCGGGGGCGGCGCCGCGGACCACTTCGTCCCGGCCATCGTGGAAGAGCTGTCCGACCAGGCGGAGTTCCGCACCGCCTACACGCCGTACCAGGCAGAGGCGTCGCAGGGTTCGCTCCAGGTGTTTTTCGAATATCAGACCCTGCTCTGCCAGCTTACCGGCATGGACGTGTCCAACGCCTCGCTGTACGAGCAGGCCAGCGCCGTGGCCGAGGCGGTGTTGATGGCCCGCGCGGTCAATAAGCGGCCGCGCGTGCTCGTGTCCCGGGCCGTTCATCCCGACTCGCTGACGGTGCTCGAGACGTATCTTCGCGAGCATCCGATGGAGCTTGTGCGGGTGGAGATCGAAGACGGCCTGACGAACCTGTCCGCGCTGCGAGACGCGCTGGATGAGCGGACCGCGGCCGTCGTCGTGCAATCGCCGAACTTCTTCGGCGGCGTTGAGTCGCTGGGCGATGTGGTCGAGGCCACGCACAAGGTCGGAGCGCTTGCCATCGCGGCGGTGGATCCGATCAGTTGTGCCATCCTCAAGGCGCCCGGCGCGTTCGGTGTGGACATCGTGGTCGGTGAGGCCCAGCCGCTGGGCATTCCGCTCTCGTACGGCGGGCCCTATTGCGGTTTCTTGGCCGCCCGCGAGGAGTACCTCCGGAAAATGCCCGGCCGCGTCGTCGGCGTGTCGCACGACAGCCAGGGTCGGCGCGGCTTCTGCCTGACCCTCCAGACGCGAGCAGCACATCAAGCGGGAGCGAGCCACCAGCAACATCTGCACGAACCAGGGGTTGATGGCCATTCGAGTGGCCGTCTATCTTGCCGCCCTGGGCCGCCAGGGCGTGGCGAATGTTGCGTCCCTTTGTCTGGACAAGGCCCACTACGCGGCGGAGCGCATCGCGGCGCTGCCCGGCTATTCGCTTCGGTTCGCGGCACCGTTTTTCAAGGAGTTTGTCGTCCGGACGGACCGCGACGTCCGCCGCGTGCTGGAGCACTGCCGCGCTCGCAAGGTGCTGGCGGGGATCCCCCTGGATGGCTGGTATCCCGACCTGGCCGACTGCTTCCTCGTGACAGTCACGGAGAAGCGGACGCGGCAGGAGATCGACTCCCTCGTCGGAGCGCTCGCGTCCGCGTGAGCCCCGGCGCGGCGGCGGTGCTTGCCACGGCTTCTCCGCTCGCTACACTCGACCGGCATGCCGGAGCTGCTGTTGTCCATCCTCTTGGCGGCGACACCCGCCGCGAGCACCGAGCCGGAGCGTGTTGACTTAGAGCACGGTTTCTACCTCATCGGCCGGCCGGCCGGGGTGCCCGCGGACACACCGTTGCCGCTGGTCATCTGTCTGCATGGGACGGAGACCACCGCGGCCGGCATCCTGGCCTTCTGGCAGTCGTTCGAGCACACGTTGCCCATGGTTCTGGTGGCGCCGCAGGCCACGCACGCCGGATGGCGCGACAGCGACGTCAAGCTGATGCAGGAACTCCGCGAACACATCTCGCGGACGGTTTCGTACGATCCGGAGCGTGTTCTGCTGACCGGCCACTCCGCCGGGGGCGCCATGGCCTTTCATCTGCTCTATGTGGAGGGTTTTCCGGCATCCGCCGTGGCGGTGACGGCCAATTACGTGCCTCCCACGGTCCGGCCGGAGCATGTGCGGGCGCGCAGCGGGGTGCCCGTCTTCTATGCCGTCGGCGAGTCTGACATCAACCGTGACCGCATGCGGGACGGGCTGGCGCTGCTGCGGGGCAACGATGTCCGCGTAACCGTGCAGCGACCGCAGATCGGCCACGTACTGGATCCCGGCGTCGGTCAGGCGGCGATGTCCTGGTTCGAGTCGTTCTGTCGATCCCTGGGCGAGCGCGCATTGCACGATGCCCGTCATTGCGTCGCGGACGGAGGTTGCGTCGGCCCCGTCGCCGGCGGGCTGGAGGCGATCGTTCGACATCCGATGACGCAGTTTCCCGACCAGGTGAGTGCCGCGATGGAACTGCTGGCGGAGTTGCAGCGGGCGGGCCGGCAGGGGCTGCTTCGCTCGGCGCGTCTGCTGGAGGCGGGCCGACTCATGGAGGCCCGCGAGGAGGCGCTGCGCGTGGAACGCCGCTACGCCGGCTCGTCCCTGGGGGACGAGGCGCGGCGGCATCGCGAGGGCATTGACGCGCGCCCGGAGGTTCAGGATCTGCTGCGGCTGAAACAGTCGCTGACCGGCCAGGCGCCCCGCGCCGACGGCCGTCCGGAAAACGGGGAGTCTTCGTAAGCCGATGGCAAAAAAACCGCTGCACGTTCGCGCCGAGATTGATCCGTCCTTCATGCAGAACGGGCTTGTCGTGCATTTCCGCGACGACGCCGACTGCTGGGTGGTCGACCCCGGACTGCCGCCTCATGCGGAGCGGATGGCCGATTACATTCATCGGCACGGCCTCTCGGCCAGAGGCATTCTGCTGACCCATGCGCACGGCGACCATATCGCCGGAGTGGACGAATTGCGCGGCTGGCTGGGGCCGGTTCCGCTGTACTTGGCCCGGGAGGAATGGCCGTTCCTGAGCGACCCGGCGCTGAATCTCTCGGCGGATTTCGGGTTCCCGTTGACCGTCTCCACGAACCATCTGCACGATCTGGTTCCCGGCGACGTGCTGGCGCTCGACGGCGGTGACTGGACCGTTCTGGACACCTCCGGCCATTCGCCGGGCGGGCGAAGTTTCTACTGTCCGGACGCGGGAGTGGTAATCGTGGGGGATGCTCTCTTTGCCGGCTCCATCGGACGCACGGATTTCGCGTACAGCAACCACGACCGGCTGGTCGCGAACATCCGCAAGAATCTCCTGACGCTGCCGGACGAGACGCGGGTGGTTTCCGGCCACGGACCTCGAACCACGATCGGGCGCGAACGGCAAGCGAATCCTTTTCTGGCGTAGACGGTCCGGCGTGACGGGCGGTCGCGCCGCCCGGTTCCGCATCCGGTTTTGACATCGGGATCGTTTGGCGGTTTGATCCGGGGCAGGCCCGCTCCAGAACGGGCCGGTTTTCTGCGTCGGAGGGCCATCATGCCACAAATCAAGATAACCCGGCCACTTCCCGTTACGGACTGGCTGGTTCTGGGTACGTTCCCCCTGCGCGACCGTACCGTCGGCCGATGGACACAGAGCGGGTTTCCGTGCGAGGCGGATTTCGCGCCGCAGGCCGGCGAGATGTTCAACGGAGCGGCCTGGACCCGGTACGAGACGCACCACGGACGGATCGAGAACCATGATCCCGCGCTGCCGTACAAGCAGCGCAACTGGGTGTTTGCCTATGCGTTCAGCTACGTGCAGTCTTCCGTCCGGCAGACTGTGCGGATGCGGGTAGGGAGCGACTGCGGCTGCGTCATCTGGCTTAACGGTGGGGAGATTCACCGGGCCGACACGCCGATGGGCAGCGTGAACGCCTATGACGACGTGAAGGTGACGCTTCGCAAAGGCTGGAATCGCCTGCTCTGCCGAATGCCGACCGGTCCGAACTTCTGGGGGATGCAGATTCAGTTCCTCGGGATCGACGACGCCCGACCGGCGCCGCGCCTGTCGTTCAGCGCCAAGCGGCCGTCCGCGGGAGCGTTTCCCGGCCTTCGAAAGCGCAACGGCGGACTCGTCGGACAGTGGTCCGCGCGGTTAGCCCGGCCCGTCACCGCGCGCGGCGGCCTGGCATACCATCTGGAACTGGACCTGTTCAACGACTCGCCCCGCGCCGTCTCCCGGGTCCGCGTGGCGCTGGTGGATGCCCGCGGGGCTCTGCTGGCGAAAGTGGAGTCGGCGGCCATACCACCATTCACGCAGCGGCGCGTGGACATTCCCGTGGATGCGGCGGACCTGGCGGCCGCGTTCGGCAAGGCGGGTGAATGGAGTCCGGCGGTCGAGGTCCGGTCCGGCAAGGGCGTGGTGCGGGTGGATCTGCCCGCCGGCGCGGCCGCCCGCGTGCTCTGCAACACGATGGCGGACCTGCCTGTGACCGTGCGGGAGAAGGGCGACACACCCTTCGTTGTGCCCGTGGTGTTTGCCGGCGCGGCGGCCCGCGTGGAGCTGGACTTCGAGTTTCGCCATGACGGCGATCGGGAGTATGGCTGGCCCGCGATGCCGGCGCAGACCTTCGATGGCGAGCAGACCCGCCGTCGGAAGCTGGCCCTTACGGTCAACCCTCCGCCGGGCGTGCCCAACGTGCATGCGCGCGTGCTTTTCGGCGACGAAGACGCGCTGGCGCTGGCCGCCCGCGCGCGCCGACTTCTGGACGAGTTGGGCCTGGATGTCAGCCGGTGCGCGCGACCGGGCGCCGAGGGGCTGACGCGGCTGATGCGCCACGATGTGAGCGGCGCCTGGGACGCCGTCCGGTCCATTCTGGACAGGGCGCCCGCCGACGCTCCGGATCGCCGCGGCGAATCCGTCACCCTGGTCGGCCACGCGCACATCGACATGAACTGGCTGTGGACTTATGACGAGACAGTCCAGGCCGCGCACGATACGTTCCGCCAGGTGCTGGCCTTCTGCGAAGAGTTTCCCGACTTCCATTTTTCGCAGTCGCAGCCCGCGGTGTACGAGATGATCGAGCGCTTTGACCCCGGTATGTTCGACGCCATCCGCCGCCGCGTGGCCGAGGGTCGCTGGGAGCTGCTGGGCGGCTTTCTTACAGAAGGTGACACAAACCTGTCATCCGGCGAGGCTCTCGCTCGGTCCCTGCTCATCGGCCAGCGCTATTTCCGCAGCCGGTTCGGCAAAACGGCCTGCGTGGGCTGGCTGCCGGACAACTTCGGCCACGTGGCCCAGTTGGCCCAGATCCATCGGCTGGCCGGCATGCGGTTCCTTTACGGGTTTCGCTGCCAGCCGAAGCTCGGCGCCTGGGTGAACCAGTCGCCGGATGGGTCGCGCACCGTGAACTATGCCACGCCGACCTACAACACGTCGATCGACTCGAGCATCCGTCTGTTGCCGGCCACGTGGGACCCACGGCACCGGCGGAGCCTCGTAGTCTACGGCGTGGGCGATCACGGCGGCGGCCCGTCCCGCCGCGATATCGAACGGGCCCGCGCGTACGCCGACTCGCCCGGCTCGCCCGTCATCCGCATGGGACCGGCCGAGTCGTTCTTCGCCTTCATCGAGCCGCATGCGGCCGATTATCCACTGTACCTCGGCGAGCGGCAGTACACGTTTGAAGGCTGTTACACCTCCATCGCCCGCATCAAGCAGGGCAACCGAAACGGTGAGAACCTCATGTTCGTCGCGGAGATGCTCGCCGCCGTCGCCGCGCTGCACGGCGAGCCCTATCCGCACGATGTGATCCACCGCGTCTGGCACGCCCTGGCGTTCAACCAGTTCCACGACATTCTCTGCGGGTCGGCCACGCACGATTCCAACCGGGAGTCCATCGCGCGCCACGACATCGCCGTCGCCGAGGCCCGCCGTCTCCACTTCGAAGGCATGCGCCGGCTCACCTGGCGCATCGACACCCAGTCTTGCGGGCAGCCGGTGGTCGTCTTCAATCCGCTGCCGCGCGACCGCTGCGACGTGGCCCAGGCGGAGGTCTTCAGCTATCAGCTTCCGCCCACCATCGAGTACCGGCATTGGGGCAACTGGGGCCGCCACGGGACCGCGGTCCAGCCGGTCGACGTCGGCCAGGGGCCGTCCCCGACCATTCACCTGGTCGATATCGACGGCAACCAGGTTCCCGCCCAGGTGGTCGAGACCAAGCTGTTTCCCAACGGACATCGAATCAAGGTGCAGTTCCCGGCCGACCAGGTTCCTCCCTGCGGCTACAAAGTGTTCCACGCGTTCCCGACCGTACCGGGCGCGGGCCTTGATCCCCGGCTGACGGTGGACGGCACCGTCGTCGAGACGCCGCATTTCCGCATCGAGATCAACGACAAGACCGGCCACCTCCAGCGCGTGTATGACAAGCGGCGCAGGACGGAGGTGCTGTCGCGCGGCGGCGCCGCCAACGTGCTGAGAGCCTACATGGAGAAACCCCACGGCATGAGCGCGTGGGAGCTCGGGCCGATTCGCACCGTCCACTCGCTCGACAAAGCGACATCCGTGAAGGTGGTGGAGCGCGGCCCCGTCCGCGCCGTGATCGAGGTTCGGCGGCAGTGGAGCCGCTCGAAGTTTACGCAGCGGATCATCGCATATCGCGACGTTCCGCGGATCGACTTCGAGCTGGAGGCCGCCTGGTTTGAGCTGGGCGGACCGGACGTGGACGCCCCCATGCTTCGTGTCGCCTTTCCGCTGAACGTGCGCAACGCCGTCTTCACCTGCGACACGCCGTTCGCGGCCGTGCAGCGCCCCACCACCGGTCAGGAAGTCCCCGCCCAGAAGTGGGTGGACCTGTCCGGTCCGAAAGGCGGCGCCGCACTGCTGAATACCGGCAAGTACGGGCATCGCTGCCAGGACGACGTACTGGAGATGACGCTGTTGCGGGCGTCGTACGATCCGGATGAATACCCGGACCAGGGTCCGCATGTCATCCGCTACGCTCTGGTGCCGCACGCCGGCTCGTGGCAGGCCGCCGGCATCGCCGAGGCGGGCCTGGCGTTCAATGTGCCGATGAGCGTGCTGGAGGCCTCACCGCATCCGGGCGACATGCCGCCCGTGGGCAGTTTCATCCGGCTCGAGCCGGCGCAGTTCCTCCTTTCCGGCGTCAAAAGACCCGAGGACGGCGACGGACTGATCATCCGGTTCTACGAGGCCCACGGAAAAGCCGGCCGGGCGAAGCTCCGCCTTCCCCGGCACGTCCACGCCGCGCGGCGGGTGAACCTGATCGAAGACCCGCTTCCGGACGCCGAGGCGCCGACCCATCACGAGGATGCGATCGAACTGAACGTTCGCCCGTTCGAAATCGTGACTCTGCGGGTCGACCTCTAAGCGAGTCGGGCGGGCCACACGCCGGGTGAGGCGGTCCGCCTACTCCCCGAGAACCGCGCCGGCCGGCGGCGCGTCTGGGCAACGGCTTGTGGAGTTGAACCCCGCTTCTCTCGCTTTCCCCGGCGGATCGGCTTTCCGTGAGTCTGGCGGGCGCTCCGGGTCGCGCGGATGCCGCCCCCGGCCGCGGCGACGTTTGCTTTTCCCGTTCCCGCCAGATAGTGTTGACGAAAACCGTGAGGACGCCTGAAGCGAGGGACTTCCGCATGAGCGCAACCACAGATTCCGCGACATCCGCCATTGCCAGGACCGACCCGGAGGTGTTCGAGGCCCTGATCGCCGAGGAAACCCGGCAACAGAATACCATCGAGCTGATCGCGTCGGAGAACCACGTGTCCCGGGCCGTCCGCGAGGCGGCCGGCTCGGTGTTCACGAACAAGTATGCCGCGGGCTACCCCGGCAAACGCTACTACGGCGGCTGCGGCAACATGGACCGCGTGGAAGATCTGGCGCGGGATCGGCTCAAGCGGCTTTTTGGGGCCGAGCACGTGAACGTCCAGGCCCACTCCGGAAGCCAGGCCAACGCGGCGGTTTATCTGTCCGTTCTGCAACCGGGCGACACGATTCTCTCGTTGGACCTGGCCCACGGCGGGCATCTGTCGCACGGGTTGAAGGTGAACCTGAGCGGCCTGCTGTACAATATTGTGCCCTATGGCGTGGATCGGACCACGGAACAGTTCGATTACGCCGCGATCCGCGCGCTGGCTCGCGAGCACAAACCCAAGCTGGTCATATCTGGCGCGTCGGCATACCCGCGCACCATTGATTTCGACACGTTCACCGAAATCGCCCACGAGGTGGGGGCGCTTCATATGGCCGACATCGCGCATATCGCGGGCATGGTGGCCGTCGGCCTGCACCCCAGCCCGGTGCCCTCGGCCGAGTTCGTGACATCGACCACGCACAAGACGCTGCGCGGGCCGCGCGGCGGTATCGTCATGTGCAAGGGGGACTGGGCCAGAAAGATTGATTCGCGCATTTTCCCCGGCACGCAGGGCGGGCCGCTGATGCACATCATCACGGCCAAGGCCGTTGCGTTCGGAGAGGCCCTCCGGCCGGAGTTCAGGGTTTACCAGCAGCAGATCCTGGACAACGCTCAGGCCCTCGGCGCCGCTTTGACCCGCCTGGGCAACCGGCTGGTATCCGGGGGCACGGACAACCATCTGATGCTGGTGGATCTGCGGCCGAACTACCCGGACGTGACCGGCAAGGACGCCGAAGGATGGTTGGAGCGCGCGTCCATCATCACCAACAAGAACATGATTCCGTTCGACGAGCGTAAGCCGGTGGATACCAGCGGGTTGCGAATTGGTACGCCGGCGCTGACCACCCGTGGAATGGGCGCGGCGGAAATGGAGACCGTAGCCGGCTGGATTGACCGCGTGCTTCGGTCGCGCGGCGACGGCGGCACGATCGAGCGGGTTCGGGCGGAGGTTCTGGAGCTTTGCAAGCAGTTTCCGCTTCCGTGAACGCGGCCGCGCCGGGCATGACGGGCAGCACCGGGTTTGGGTCGGCCTGCCGCCGGCTTCTCCTGCTGAGCCTGGGTTTGTCGGGCATGGCGGGTTGCGCGGGCTCCGGTCGGCTGTACTTTCTGACCAGCGATTACCGGCAGATTGAACCGCAGGGCCCGCTGGTCTACGAAAAACCCATCCGCGAAGGGTACTTCTGGATCGACCCAAACGATCAGGTCCGGATCGCCCTGCGCAATCACTCCGCCAACTGGCTGGATCCCGACGCCGCCCAGACGCTGGAGCTTTCGCTGGTTCTGGACGGCGTGCCGGCCAATCTCGCCCGCAATTACCCCGTGACGCGGCGAACCCTGCGCGGCCGGGCGGGGGAAAAGAACGAACACGTTCGCTTCGCCTCCACGCGCGGCGTTGCGGCCGTCTGGCTGGACAGCCCGGACCGTATCCATGGCCGGTTTCGGATCAGCACGCGTTACCAGAAATTCAGCATCCTGCTGGGCTGGTACGGAAGTCAGCAAGTGCTTGTGTTAGGGGAGTTTGCGGCGATTCTGGACCGAGACAAGACGGAGGCGATTCTCGCGCGCACGGAGGCCGACGGCATGCAACGATCGCAGGCGGAGCACCCATCGGGCCTGCCCGTTCCGGTCGTCGGTCCGTCGCCGGTTCCCTAGGTTCGGCCATTCGGGTTCTTCGCCCCGGCGGTGGCGGTGTCCTGCGTTCGATATTGGCTGTCCGGCGCGTGTTGTCGTCGAGCCGCGCGAGCCCCAAGTCCATGCGTCACACTGTTCTACAGTGTTTGCGGTGGCGCACACAAAATCCGACCTCCATCGGCCTCGACGGGCCAGATGGATAAGCCCATAATGGTCTTGTCGGTTGCAAGATGAGGTAGTCTCACTTCCTGTGGAATTTGAAAAGGCGAGGGGCATCCTCCATAAGTGTTTTTTGCGAAAGCACTTTGAAAGGAGGAGCCCCCATGGGCAATACAACCGATCGAGGCAGGAAGATCAA
>JBPOIK010000107.1:0-3928 GCA_052034525.1 Planctomycetota bacterium | reverse complement strand
TCAAATATGTTAACTCGCTCGACAAAAACAAGCTGTATCTTAGCGGATATCACAAAGGCAAATGCTTTATTGACAGCAAGGAATACAGCGAAAAACCGGCAATCGAATACGATTTTGAACTAACACGTATTTCAAAGCCTTGCTGTGTTTCCATTCCGTTCCCGGGCAGCCCGAAGAACAACAGGCCGCTTTATAGCCAGAAGGATCTTTACAGTGTATCCGGCAAGCTTGTATTCAACGGAGAGGAGTTCAAGGTTGACGAGAATGCCGGCGCGATTATGGATGACCACAGAGGTTATTATCCAAGAAAGGCCCACTATGATTGGGTATCCACAATGGGCAAACTAAACATAGACGGTAAAATGAAGTGGTTCGGTTTCAACCTGACGCGCAACCAGTCCATTGATCAGGAGAAGTACAACGAGAATATCATCTGGTTTGAAAACGAGACCAGTATTCTACCTCCGGTAACGTTTACACGGAATCCGGAAACGAAGGACTATCTTGCGCGCCGCGGCAAGTGCGAATGGATTGTTAAGGATGAGCATGACATGGTAAACCTGAAGTTCAAAGTCTATAACCTCAATGCCATGCTGATGCATGCAGTTGTTGTAAAGATTGACTATTACATCACCTTCGGCGAACTCGAAGGTTATCTGAGAGACGAGGACTGCAAGAAATATATTCTGGACGGGCTAACCGGCATTGGTGAAGACAAGACGCTTCTTCTGTAATTTGCATGAAATGTCTGTAACGTAACTATTTTTATTAAACGAAATGTCAAGAATAAAGATGCGACCCCGATTTCAACCCTTTATCGTTTGCAAATCCAGTTTTTTATCCAAAAAATTCATCCCGGGCGCCTATGCGCCTCATCCTCATAATTATACTGATGGAAAATAATTTACCTGTCCCCTTTTCTTTTATTTACCAATTGTCAAGAATAAAGATGCGACCCCGATTCTCGATCCGTGAAAATAATTTATTCAAGAATTGACCAGATAGTAATTAAAAAACCCATCCTTTTTTTACCTTAAACGAAATGTCAAGAATAAAGATACGACCCCGATTAGCCATTCGTTTTCTTGCCACTATTTTTTATGTACGTTTATTTATTGAATTTTTCTCGCAAAATCACTGAAATTATCAAACCAATATTTCCTATAGTTATCAGAAACTCCAGCCACGCCGCCATGCGCTGGCATAAGTAATAATCTTGTTTTTATATTAAATCCATTGAACGGATAACTTTTACATTCTTTTCGTTCTTTAGTTTCAAATACCTTTGAATAGCCATCAATCTTTCTGTATCCGTCCGTATGTTCTGTACCCTTTGGATCAACGAATATAATTATATAATCATTTCCTTTTTGCATCCAAAATATAAAATCAGGCTTAAATTTAGCCATATTGTTTTCTTTAGGGTTATAATATGGAATATGAACCTCGTCTAATGTTTGATCGAGTTTTGAAAACATCCACCAATCAAACTGCTTAAATACATGATCATCTTTTTGTAAATAATCTTCGAGTTGCTCCATAAACCTAACCTCGCTATCAACATCAATAATATGGTTCAAATAATCAACTTTCTCGTTCTCTGAGATAATAATTGGAATGTAGTAATGATTTTGTAGGTATTTTATTCTTAGTTTTTCGTATTTAACTTCTGGTTGAAATTCTAATTCAAGCTGTCTTAGATCTTTCTTATATTTTTCTTTGTTTTTTGTTTTTTCAAATTCCGCGTCTATCTCTTTTTCTTTTAATCCTTTCTGATCATAGTTTCTTACCTTTTTAATCGCATCTAATATCGCATTAAATTTATCTCCATCCCTAAATTTTATTCTTTTAAAGTGAATAATTTCATTCTCAAGTTTTTTGAATTTGTCGAACTCTCTTTCTCTAACGCTGAAATAACCCAATATCCTATCAACAAGCAACTCTGGTTCGCCTATTGACCGAGATTCTGTATTGTCAAAATATTTATCCTTCTCGCTATCTTGAAAACTTTCCTCGGCCTTCTCAATAACTTTGACATCACATTCGTATTTTACTAAAGAAACTTTTTTGCCAAGATAATTAAACATTGCACTCGCTAAATGGAAATCGTCCTTACTAATCCCATATTTTTGAGGTTCTTTTTCTTCCGCAAATATTTTATCCGATTCTTTATAAACAGGAATGAGCAACAACCGTTTTTCTGCGTCTTTATTTACGATAAATTCCTGACCCAGCTCTCTGTCCTGCTTTTCTTCTTTGAGCGCCTTGATAATCTCTTTGAGATTTTCTGCATTAGTTCCAAAAACAAACAAGCTTTCAAGAGGTAAAATATTTTGCCTTACTTTGTTAAAGATTTCCTCTTTAATTTCTTTTGCGTTGAATAGATTCAGAATTCTTTTCCGCTTGTTTTTTTGTGGTTCAATTCTTACGCCTCGCCCGACAGATTGCAAAACGAATTTTTTAGCATCGCTCCCAATGCCAATATTCACAAATAATATAATATTCGGACGATTAGAATCCCAGCCCTCATAAAAGGCGCGAGAGCCCATCAAAATATTTATTTCCGAATCATCACGGTTAATCTGTTTAAAAATGCTTTCGTTTTCAAAGCTTTCAATAATCACATACCCTTCAAGCGTTTCTTTTAGCCAGCCGGAAATATCACCAATCTTGATAAGTCCGAAGGGCTTTTCAGATGTTTGTAGCTTGAAAATAATTTCATTCTTATTGCCAGGAATTTTTAATACTTCTATATTACCCGAAGATTTGGCATTAAAAACTTGCTTTAAAATGTCATTGTATTCTATTTTTTCTAGGATTTTTTTATCAATAACTACATTGATATTTTCAAACTCATACTGTGGATTATTTCCATACTCTTCCGCAAGTTCTTCTTTTGCTTTTTCAAACAGTTCACTTCTGATTTCGTTTTTGGCTATTTTTTCCAATTCCGAGAAAAATAATTTTAAATCAGCTTCTTTTGTATCAACTGAATTAACCAGCGTTAGGAGTAACGGACGATGATAAAGTGTTTTGTCTTCTTTTCTTACTTTTTCAAAGTACTTATTGATATAGGTTTGCAGTATCAATGTTTTTAGAACAATTTTTTGTTTTTCAACTTTTGAAAAATCATCTTTGACACGAAAAGCAGTCACCTCAGAACCGGACACATAAATATGCTTTCCATATCCTTCCTCAATAAATTTTGAGAGATTAAAGTTAAAAGCGCAGATGGCAAAATCCCTTGGGTCAGTAAAGGTCGCGGAAAAATTAAACAAAAACCCGTTCCTTGAAAGTATAGAGTATAAAACCTGTCGCTTGCTGTCTTCCTTGTCGCCTTTGTGGGCTTCGTCCAAAAGAATATACCATTTGCCGCTATTGTCGTAATTTTTGAAATTTACAATTTTCTCTTTCTGCTCGTCGGAAATTAAATCAGAACGGTAATAAAAGACGGTGATTTCTCTTTTCGCAAAAGGCAAAGCGTTTTCACGTTTGATGCTTTCATAATCTCTTAAACTTTTTAAATTTATTTTCGTCTCAAAATTAAAGCTGTTAAATTCATCTACATGATTTTTAAATTGCTCCAAAAGATCGTCTCTGTGAGCTAAAAATAAAATGTCATTTTGCGGTATTTCATTTCGCTGAATGAGGCAACCGAGCAATTCAATCAGCTTAACGATAATCAGCGTCTTGCCTGAACCGGTCGCCATCCAAAAACTCATCCGGTTGATAAAATGAGCAAAAGGAATTTTAGAATCGGTAGCGGAGTAATCTTTATCATATTCCAAAAGATATTTTGCTGTCTTTTTACCTTCCCGCTTTTTCAAATCGTAGTCAAAATTTTCTGTAAAACCGTTGGCTTGATAGTGGGTAAATAAATCTTGCTTGTCCGCTTTTTTGTCTTTGAAATAAAACCATAGCGCTTTCA
>JBPOIK010000025.1:0-4173 GCA_052034525.1 Planctomycetota bacterium | reverse complement strand
GGCGAAGCTGCCAGCTATCGGGGTCCTGGCTCCGGGAAATCGGATAAACCGCAGCATAACTTGATGCTTCCCGCTGATCGTTTGGCAGCGTTGCGTGCTGGAGGCACCTGGTCGGAATTGTTCGATCGTGACAGCTTGGTTAACCGTTCACAAATTGCAGCCACGGCAGTATTTTATGCCTTTGTCCTGGTTTTAGGCTGGGTCAGCTATCCGATTGTGCGATTGGCTTTCCCGGGAATGAGCGATCGCGGCTATCCGTTTGCCAAGCTGGTCGGCTTACTGCTGATGGCGTTTTTTGTGTGGATTTTTGGTTCCTTTGGCATACCGGTCACCCGGCAGATGGTCTGCTGGGTTTTGTTGGGGATCGTCGTACTGAGCGGCATCCTGGTCATTTTGCAGCGGAAGACGCTCTGGCAGGCGATCAAACGGGAATGGCGCTATTACCTGGCCATCGAAGTCCTGGGGTTAATTGCTTTTTTGCTGTTTTTGTGGATGCGAACAGGCAACCCGGATTTGTGGCATCCTTACAAAGGCGGTGAAAAGCCAATGGACTTTTCATACCTGAACGCGGTGATCAAGAGCGTAACCTTTCCGCCGTTTGATCCGTGGTTTGCTGGCGGGTACATCAATTACTATTATTATGGTTTTGTCATCGTTGGTATGCCAATCAAATTGCTGGGAATGATCCCTGCTGTGGCGTACAACCTGGTTCTACCGCTATGGTTCAGTTTGACAGCCCTGGGTGCCTTTTCCGTGGGTTGGAACTTATACCAGGGCATCCCGCGTTCGCTGGCTTTGCGTGCTGGCGAAAAGAAAGGCAAACGTGTGCTGGGAACAGCTTTTGCAGCCGGCTTGGTGACGGTTGTGTTGTTGGTGATGTTGGGCAATCTGGGGACGGTCAGATTGTTGCTCAATGGACTCCAGCGGATTGCATCAGGCGGATTCGCGATTGAAGAGGCATCGATCCTTCAACAAATTGGCTGGACGTTCCAGGGCTTTTTCCTGCTTATCAAAGGGGTGCGCCTGCCATTTTATCCCGGGGACTGGTACTGGCATCCCAGTCGAGTGATCCCGGGCGAGGCAATTACAGAGTTCCCGTATTTCACTTTCCTTTACGCCGACCTGCACGCGCACCTGATTGCCTTCCCGATTACGGTGATGGCTGCTGGTTGGGTTTTGTCGGTGGTGTTGAGCCAAGCGCGTTGGGGTGAAGAGGATCGCCGCTTGAAGATTCTCGGGACTGTGATCGGTTTTGCTCTTGGCGGAATGGTGATTGGCGCACTGCGTCCAACCAATACCTGGGACTTCTACACCTATCTGGTGTTGGCCTGCGCGGCATTAGCTTACAGCGTTTTCAGAAATTACCAGCCGCGATTAAAGCTTAATTTTCGCGGCAGTCAATCGATTGAGAAGGCGGCTGTAGCGTTAATTGCCGTCATGGATCTGGCAACGCTGGCTATGGTCTTTTAACAACCTTTCTCGGAGTGGTTTAGCCAGGGATATACGCAGATTGGTATTTGGGATGGCGACAGAACGCCGCTGGACTCGTATTTCACGCATTGGGGATTATTGCTGTTTATTATCGTAAGCTGGATGGCATGGGAAACCTATCACTGGATGAAGACAACGCCTTCATCAGCATTGTCTGCGCTAACGCCTTACCGGGGTTGGATCGCCATGATCCTGGTTTTATTCCTGATTTTGATGATCCTCTTTTTGGTGATGGGCGTTCCAGTCGGTTTGATCGTCCTGCCTCTCGGGTTGTGGGTGGTGGTGCTGATGCTTCGTCCAGGTCGGTCGGACGCCGGGCGGTTTCACTTGTTTATGATCGGTACGGCGCTGACTCTGACCCTGGCTGTGGAACTGGTGTATCTGCATGGCGACATTGGTCGCATGAACAGCGTATTTAAATTTTATCTTCAGGCCTGGATTTTGTTTGCGCTCTCTGCCGGTGTGTGTTTTATGTGGCTGCTGAAATCACTGCGCTACTGGCGAAAACACCTGGGTGTGGCCTGGAAAATATTCCTTCTCGTGCTGTTTTTCTCTGCGACGATGTTCACGGTGATGGGTACGAAGGATAAAATCAACGATCGTATTGCACCGGAAGCTCCCCAAGGACTGGATGGAATGGCATACATGGCTTATTCCACCTATTTTGATATGGGTTCGAACATGCAATTGGTGGAGGATTATGATGCCATCCGCTGGATGCAGGATCACATTGAAGGTTCCCCTGTGATCCTGGAGGGACAGGCTTATGAATACCGTTGGGGTGCCCGTTATACGATCAATACGGGGTTGCCGGGTGTGGTTGGATGGAACTGGCATCAACGCCAGCAGCGGGCTGTTTTGCGCAACTCTGTTGTGCAGGAGCGGGTGAACCGGGTTGACACTTTCTTTTCAACCGAAGATATTCAATATGCGGTTGATTTTCTCCAGGCGTATGATGTTACGTTCATTGTGGTTGGGCAACTTGAACAGGCATTTTACCCACAGGCTGGTCTGGCGAAGTTCAGTAATTATGATGGACAGCTTTGGGACGCGGTTTACCGTGTAGGCAGTACAACCATCTACCAGGTCCGAAAATAAGACTACGATCATTCTGGAATAGTCCGCAAAAGCGGTGGTGGACAAGTATAATACTGGAAGAACCGTTAATAATCAGATGATTGGCACATGCCTGCCTCGCGGAAAGGATTAATGCATAAATCATCTTGGCATTAAATATCTGTTAAATAAGTTCAATCTACGGTACTGCCATTCCGGTCAGGAGGACACGTTCGAAAAGCATGGAACTGATAGAAAATCAAAGACGTGAATCCACATATACGCTCTTTATTCTCGGGGCATTTGTCCTCGCCCTGGCTTTTCGCTTAATTCAGTTGGGAGCTGTCTCGCTGAATGATTCGGAAGCTCGGCTTGCATTGCAAGCGTTGGCGGTCGCCAGGGGTGAACAAACGTTGTTCGGGGGCGTTCATGCTTATGTGGGTTTGACCGGTTTGCCGTTCTTTTTATTCTCAGAATCGAATTTCGTGGCGCGGCTCTGGCCGGCAATCACTGCCGCATTAATTGTGCTTATCCCGGTATTGTTTTCGAAATTTATTGGACGTTGGCCTGCACTTATGGCGGCTTATGTCCTCGCGTTATCTCCTGAAATGGTCAGCCTTTCCAGGATAATTGGCTCCCCGATGATGGCACTGGTATTCACATTGCTGGCAGCAGGTTTATGGTTAAAACGTAGCCCTGTCCTCGCCGGAATCAGCCTGGGTTTGGCAGTGATGAGTGGATCGAGTTTCTGGGTGGGTGTAGTGATCCTGGGGATCAGCCTGCTCATTTCACAGCAGTTATTTGATTTCCCGGGGATCTTTAGGGTGGAGACCGGCGTTGACGACCCGCGCTCGCAGTGGACCAGGTTTGGAATCTCAATGGGTGTGACGCTGGTTGTGATCGGAACCGGATTTTTTCTGACCCCAGGCGGAATGAGCGGCATTTTTTCTGGGTTGTTTGATTTTATCCAAGGGTTTGGACAGGTGCGTGCAGTTCCGTGGGGTTGGGTAACTTTTGCGCTCCTTGTATACAGCACCGGAGCTGTGATCTTTGGGCTATGGGGCGGTATCCGCGGCTTGCTGATCAAAAGTAAGCTGGAGATGTTTCTGTTCTTGTGGGCTGGGATTGGATCGGTTTTTATCACCCTTTACCACGCAGCCGCGGCAGGCGAGATTATCTGGGTTGCCTTTCCATTGTGGATTTTAACCAGCCGGGTGGTGATCTTTGCATGGCGAAAGCCTGAATCATCAAAACTGGTTCTGGGCATCACGACAGGAATGGTAATTGTGATCGCTGCTTTTATTGCCCTGTCGATGCGTACCTTGGTCTCCCCGTCATTGGTCCCATCGCAACAGTTGAGCCACGTAATTGCACTGGTTGGCGGCGTTGTTTTGTTAGTCGCGATGATCTTACTGGTTAATTATGGCTGGTCAGAAGATGTTGCCCGGTCGGGGTTTCTGCTGGGTCTGGGGTTGGTGTTTATGGTCGGGATGATTTCTTTGAGCGTAAATTCGACCGGGATCGGGACCAACACGCCCTTTGAGCTGTGGCACCCTGATGAAGCGGTTGTGTTACCTGATTGGATGCAGGTTACCATCGATCGGACCATGGTTTGGAACGCTCGTG
>JBPOIK010000161.1:0-31025 GCA_052034525.1 Planctomycetota bacterium | reverse complement strand
GCCCTTTTCTGCGGGTGGGTCTCTACTTCGTGCTGCTGGTCGCCGGCCCCGTGTTGTTGTTCTGGGTGGCCGGAGAGTTCGTCGTTCGCTGGACCTATGGGGCGTCATTCAACGCGGCCGGCGTCATTCTCGGCCCCCTCGCGTTGGCACGCACGCTGACGTACATCGCGGGGCTGATCACCGTGCTGTACGCCTCCGTGGGTCGCTTCCGGTTTTTGTGGTTCTATTCGCCCGCCCTTGTCGGGGAAGCCGTTTTGCTGGCCGGTCGGCACGGGAGCGTCGACCAGATCGTCTGGGCGGTTCTCGGGGTGCAGCTTGTGACGGCACTGGGGCTGTCCGTCTGGCTGATCGTGGATCGCGGCCTGCCCCGTCCTGCCGAACCGGGCGCAACGCGCGGAACCGAGGCTCCGCCCTCTGGCGGCTTGACGTGATTCGGTCCCCGCGGTTGCAATGGTCGATTCTGTGTCCGGGTGGGGACTCGAGACTCTCGATTCTCTCGGACAAATGGACGTGAAGGTGTCATGAGTCTGCGGACGCGGGCAATCCAGGGACTCTTCTGGTCGGCGGTACAGAACTGGGGGTCCAGTCTGCTCACCGTGATCATATACATTCTCCTTGCCGCGTTTCTCGAACCCGCGGACATGGGTCTGGTGGCCACGGCAGCGGCCGTCATGGCGTTCCTGGAGATATTCGTATCCCAGGGCTTCGCAACGGCCATCATCCAGTGCCCCGAGCTGCACCCCGAATACCCGGACACGGCGTTCTGGATCAACCTGGCGGCATCGCTTTTTGTGGTCGGCGTGGCCCTGGCGCTGGCCGACCCCATCGCGGCGTCTTTCGAGGAGCCGCGGCTCGCCGCGATCATCCGGTGGCTCACCCCCGGACTCATCATGGGAGCGCTGTCGGCCGCCCAGGTGGGCATTCTCCGACGAAACCTGGCCTTCCGAACGTTGGCAATTCGCCGGCTCGTCGCGACGACGGCCGGGGGGATCGTCGGCCTGACCATGGCCGCCAGGGGCGGCGGTGTCTGGAGCCTCGTGGGCCAGTCGCTGGGCAACGGTTTTTTCGGCCTGGTGGTTCTGTGGTCGGCGGCGCAGTGGCGTCCGTCCTTTCGGATGTCGAAATCCGCGGCGCGCGGCCTGATGGGGTTCGGCGTGCCCATGATCGGCATCGAGATTCTCGACGTGCTTCAGAAGCGCGCGGACAACCTGATCATTTCCTTCTACCTGGGTCCCGCCGCACTGGGCTTCTATGGAATGGGGTACGCCATTCTCATGACGCTCACGCGCATTCTGACCGAAACCGGTTCGGCCGTGGCGCTTCCCACCTTCTCCAGGGTCCAACACAAGCCCGAGCAACTGACCCATGCGTTTCTGACGGCGACACGGATGAGTGCCTTGCTGGCTTTCCCCGCGTTCTGCGGCCTGATTGTGGTGGCACCGGACCTGGTGTCCACCCTCCTGGCGCCTCGATGGCATCCCGCGATTCCCGTCATTCAGGCCCTGGCGGTGCTGGGTATCAACCAGTGCGTGACCTACTTCAACGCAACGGTCCTCCTGGCGTGCGGAAGGCCGGGCCTGCGATGGTGGCTGCAAGCGCTGAATACCTCAACCGCCCTTCTGGCCGTCTTCGCGGCCCTGCCCTGGGGTTCCGTCACCGCCGTTGCCGTCGCCCTGGCCATCCGCGGAATCGCAACCTGGCCGATTCGCGTCGCGGTGACGCGCACGGTTGTCCCCATCACCTGGGGCGCGTACGCCCGTCAACTGGCTGCTCCAGCCCTGGGCAGTCTGCTCATGATGCTGGCGGTCGCCTCGCTTCGCTGGGCCTTTCACTCAATCCTCCATCCGCCGCTTCTTCTGGTCATGGGCTTGATTGCTTGCGTTTGTATCTACTTGTTGCTAATGTCCCTTCTGGCAAGGTCCAGCCTCAAGGAGACGGCAGAGATCCTCCGAACGAGCCTGCCGTGGCGGCGATGAGCGTTCCTCTGGTCTCCGTGAATCGCATTGTTGACGGTCAGTTCGTACAGCGGCCGATCACTCTGCGGTCTCTGCCCGGCTGGATCCAGCGAACGCGGCGGTATGATCGGGAAACGCGCACGACCCATCCGCGTCCCTGGACCATCCGCCGCATCCTCCGCCTCCTGATGCCGAGTCTCCGGCGCGCGATCTTCGTTGTGGGCGCCCCTCGGTCCGGTACCTCCTTTCTGGGCGAGTGTTTCGCCGCTGTGCCCACCTGCTCGTTTCTCTTTGAACCGGTCCTGACCAAGGTCGCGGCCGAGTATGTGTATCTGTCCGCCTGGCCGCGTTTCGTGTCGCGGCTTCTCTACCGGGGAACCTACAAATGGTTGATGCGGCTCCGCGCGGACGCAGATCTGCGTCTGGTGGAAAAGACCCCACGCCACTGCTACATCATGCCCTTTTTGGCTCAGGCCTTCCCGGACTGTCAGTTCATCCATATCATCCGCGACGGGCGAGATGTGGCGCTGTCCCTGATAAAACAGCCCTGGATCCTGGCGGAATCAGCGGCCAAGCCGAGAAGGGATCCCGCCGGTTACCTCATGGGGCCGTATGCCCATTACTGGATTGAGCCCGAGCGACGCGAGGAGTTTGAACGAACCTCGAACCTGCACCGCGCCGCATGGCTCTGGCGACGGTCTACCCAGACCACGATCGCGAATGGGGCGATGCTTCCGGCGAATCGCTACCTGGAACTGCGATACGAATCGCTCGTGCAGTCCCCGGACTCGCACGCCGATCTTATCCTTGACTACCTCGAAATGCGGGACGCCGCTTCGCAACAGGCGTTCCGCCAGGCGATCCGGCGGGCTCGGCCCACGTCCGTCGGAGCCGGGCTGCGGACGTTTTCGCCGGCGGACCTGGAAATCGTGAATCGTGAGGCGGGGACAACGCTCCGAGAACTTCAGTACCTGTGACCAGGAGGTGGGACACAGACGCATGAGCGTATCCGAGCAGATGGATCCGATCTTCATTCTGGGCGTGCCGCGGTCGGGCACGACCTTGCTGCGCATGATCCTCGACTCGCACCCGGACATCTTGTGCGGTCCGGAAGCGCCCTGGATCATCGGCCGCGGTTCAGGCTGGCCCCCCACAAGCCTTCGTGACGTCGCCACGTTTCTCGTGGAGAACCGCTGGGGACCCGTCGCCGGCTTGCGCGGTGTGACCGAACCGCTGGTGTACACGGAAATAGCTCGATTGGTGGACCGGATACTGAGTTCTGCCGCCCGGGCCGCAGGGAAACGGCGGTGGGCCGACAAGACTCCCGAGAGCATCGCCTATGTCCCCTTTCTCCACCGTCTGTTTCCCAACGCCCGATTCGTCTGGCTGATTCGCGACGGGCGGGACGTAGCGCTCTCGACCGCGCGTGCGGTTTGGAATCACATCGCCTTCCAGGAGAAGCGGATTCCGAACACCTTCGAGAACGCGCTGCGCCGCTGGGTCGCATGGAACGAGCAGTTCGAACGAGAGGCCGGAACGCTGATGCTTCCCCATTGGAAGCTGCTGTATGAGGACCTCGTACGGGACCCCCGTCAGCAGTTGCGGCCGCTTTTCGAGTTCCTCGGGATACCCTGGGACGATCGGGTGCTTGACCCTTATGCCAGCAAACACCAGGTGGTGGACTGCCCGACCGTGGAAGGCGAGCGATCCTTCTACGCGCGGACGCGGATCGACCCCTCATCGCTGTTTCGATGGAAGACGGACTTGACCTGGTTCCAGCGCCGCAGAACCCGCCGCATGGCGGATGCCACGCTGGTCCGGCTGGGCTACGAGCCGACGTGAACACTCCGCCATAAATGCTGTCCTCGACAACGGGTTCCTGACCCCGAGAAATGGCGTGTCGATGAAGCCTGCTCTCACGGTACTGATCGCCACTCGCAACCGGGCGCCCGCCCTGGCGCGGTTCCTTCCTGCCCTGTCCGGCAACGACTTCTTGAGCGCGGGCGCGGAACTGCTGATCGTGGACAACGGCTCTACCGACCGCACGCCCGAGGTGCTGACCTCTTATGCGACCCGGAGCCCATTGCCGATCCGGATTCTCCATCATCCCGAGCGCGGGAAATCCCGCGCGCTGAACGCGGGATTGCAGCATACGCAAGCGCCGCTCGTCGTCCTGACAGACGACGACTGCTATCTCGAACCCGGATATCTGGTTCAGGCTCTGCGGGTTTTCCAGGATGCCGGCATCGACTTCTGCGGCGGCCGGATTCTGCTTCATGACCCCACAGACGCCAGCTACACGGTTGATTATCGGGATACGTTCCGTCGATACCCCGCCGGCACGCTTTTCCCGCCGGGCACCTTCCAGGGCGCCAACATGGTCGTTCGACGTACCGTCGTGGACGCCATCGGCGGGTTTGATCCTGGCCTCGGGGCGGGTGTTCGTTTCCGCGGCGAAGACCTGGATTTCTGCTACCGGGCGTCCCTCGCCGGTTTCACCGGCGCCTACGTCCCCGAACTTGTGGTTTACCACCACCACCAGCGCAAGGCCGGACCGGAACTCGACCGACTGCGTACTCTGGATCGGGAAAGCGCCGGTGCGATCTACGCCAAGTTCATGCGACTCCGCTTCCGTGAATTCGCCGGGCGCTGGCTGGCCGACGCCTGCCGGTTCCTCCGGCGGGAAGGGGTGGAGGCGGTTTTCGACATGGTCCGCGGCAGCGTGACGTACGGGGCGATGCAGCGCCGCCCGCCCAGGCTGGTGATTCCTTTGGCACCTGGAAAATCGAGTCATCCGCGGACGAACCCGGACGAGGAATCACCATGACGGACGGCAACCAGGCGTCTTTGATCTCCGTCATCGTATGCACATACAACCGCGCCGACGTGCTGGCCCGGATGCTGGACAGCTTCATCGCCCAGCCCGGCCTGGCCCGCGTTCCGCACGAACTCATCGTGGTCGACAACAACTCAACGGATCACACGCATCGCGTTCTCGAACGATTCCAATCCACCTCTCGACTTCGAGTGTTTCTGGAGACGCGGCAAGGCCTGTCCCACGCCCGGAATCGCGGCGTGGCGGAGGCTCGTGGCGACATCGTCGCGTTTCTGGACGATGACGTTCTCGTCCAGGCGGACTGGATCGAACGTCTTCACGACTGCTTCGCCGCCACCGGAGCGGACGTCGTGGGCGGCCGCGCAACGCTGCTTCACGAACGCACGCCGCCGTCCTGGCTGGGGCCGCACTTCCGCCGGGCCCTCTCCGAAGTCGATCTCGGACCCCAGCGCCGGGAGCTGACCTCCGGGCGCCGCCTGTATGGGTTGAACCTCGCCTTTCGAAAGACGACCCTCGTCGCGGCGGGCGGGTTTGACACGTGTCTCGGCCGAACGGGCGCCGCTCTGCTGGCCGGCGAGGAGACCATCATCATCGCCCGAATCGTTGAGTCCGGCGGGCGAATCGTGTACGATCCATTTACCAGAGTTCAGCACCTGATCGACCGACGACGCTTGGCCTGGAGATACTTTGAACGGCAGTCGTGGGGCGCGGGCCTGTCGGCCGGTCTGGCGGACCTGCCGGGTACCCGATTGGAACAGTTCAGGCGCGTGGGCCAATCTCTGCTGTTGCTGGCGATTGCCGCAATTGGCTTGGTTTGCGCGACCGTACGGGGGCACTCCGCGTATGAATGGCGACTTTCAAAGAGTCGGTTTGTTCGGGCGAGCGCCCTCACTCTCGTCCGACTGAAACGGCTGAGGGGAGGCGCAGGCGTAGCAGCACCGTGATGACGATGGCCGAACATGGCACCCATGCTTCTGCTCCCGCGGTTTCGGTCATCGTGCCTCTGTACAACAAGCAGGCCCACATCGCCCGCGCGCTGCACTCCATTCTCGCCCAAACCTGGACGGACTTCGAAGTCATCGTAGTTGACGACGGCTCTACGGATTCCGGCCCGGGACTGGTTCGCGGCTGCCGGGATCCGCGCATCCGCCTGATTCGCCAGCCGAACGCCGGACCCGGCGCCGCCCGAAACCGCGGCCTGCGGGAAGGCCGAGCCGCGCTGGCCGCCTTCCTCGATGCCGACGACGAATGGTTGCCCGAGTTCCTGGCCACGTCCGTGCGCCACCTTGCCGAGCACCCGGATTGCGCGGTGTCCGTCTGTGCGTTCTACAAGGGGCCGGACAAGCGCATACGGGCGGCCGGCACAGGCTCCGGGCAAGCCGGGCCGGGCGTGTGGCGCATGCCTGTCGGCGCGTCCGGATGGACGCTTCAGAAGGCGGTAGAGTCTCTGTGGACCTCCGCCGTCGTTTGTCGGCGCGAGCTTGCGCTTGGCCTCGGTGGCTTCTACGAGAACCGCTGCACCTACGGCGAAGACGGGTACCTCTGGGTCAAACTGCTTCTGACGCAAAGCCTCCACCGTAATCCGGTGCCCCTGGCGTGGTATCATACGGAGGCCTCCGGTCTGGGAATCCACGGGCGAGCCCGCTTGCCGGTGCGACCCGTTCTGCTCGACCCCGAACCGATCCGCACCCTGTGCCCACGGCCGCACCGCATCGCCCTGGAGGATTATCTGGCACTGACGGCCCTGCAGACCGCGCGCCGTCACTTGCGCTACGGTGAAGACGCCACGGTGCGATGGGCGATCCACTCGTTTCCCCGGATGCGTCGATTTCGGATGGAGTACGCCCTGCTGCGTTACGAGATGCTTGTCGAGCCGCGGCTCCGGCGGCTGGGATCGCCTGCGATCTCACGGTGGCATCGCCGGGTCATCCGCTGGAGGTCCGGACGATGAGAATCGCCTTCGTTGTGTCCAGCTTCCCCACCCTTTCGCAGACATTCGTGATAGACAAGATTGTCGGCGTTCTGGAGCGCGGGCATGAAGCCGCCATTTACGCGCACCGCATCCCGCAAGATGAAATCGTCCACCCCGCGGTGGCCCGGTTTGGGCTGATGGAGCTTCTTCATGCGCCGCGTTTTCCCCGCCTGCGCAGTGCACGCCTGGCAAAACTGGCCGTTCTGGCGGGCGCCGCGTTCTGTCGCCGCCCGCAGGCAATTGTCGACGCGCTGCGGGTCTCCCGGTACGGCCCGATGGCCTCGTCACTGGAGCTGCTGTGTGCGGCACTGCCTATCCATCAGCCGACCCGTTTCGACGTCGTCCATGCCCAGTTCGGCACGAACGGAATCAAGGCTGCGTTTCTGCGCAAGCACGGCCTGCTGCAAGGCCGGCTGCTGACCCACTTCTACGGCTATGATCTCACGGTATTTCCGCGCACCGCGAGTCGGCGCATCTACGACCACCTTTTCGCGGTTGGTGATCTGTTTGCGGCAAACTCGCATTTTCTCATTCGACGTGCAGTGCAGTTGGGTTGTCCCCCCGACAGGATTATCTGCCTGCGCGTTGCCACAGATCTGTCACGGTTCCGGTTCGTCGAGCGACGGCCCCCCGCCCGCGGACCGATCCAGATTCTGACCGTGGCCCGTCTGGTGGAGGTCAAAGGCATTGAATTCGCCATCCGGGCCATCGCCCGGGTGCGACGGCACAGAACAGGCATCGTGTTGCGCATCGTGGGAGACGGGCCGCTGCAGAATTCCCTCGCCCAGCTCGCCCGCGATCTGAATGTGAGCGACTGCGTGGAGTTTCTGGGCTCCCTGCCGCACGATCTGCTCACGCAGATCTATGCGCAGGCGCATCTGTTTGTTCTGCCCAGCGTCGTTGCTTCTGATGGAGCGGAAGAGGGTCTCGGCGGTGTTCTGACCGAGGCCCAGGCCGTTGGACTTCCGGTAGTGTCTACGGAAACGGGGGGAATCCCGGAGAATGTGCTTCATGGCCGCTCCGGCTACCTGGTGCCACAGCGAGACCCCGACGCGCTGGCCGAATGCCTGGTTCACCTGATCGACCATCCCGAACTCTGGGCAAGCCTGGGACGGGCCGGCCGGAAGCACGTGGAGGAGCACTTCGATCTGAATACGGAGAATGACCGGTTGATCCGCGTATACCAGAGCCTGGCGGAGGGTCGGTTGCCCGGTCCGGGGTGACGGCGCGGCGCTATCGTCCATGCACGGTGCGGTATTCCTCGAAACTTCCGCCGATCAACCCGTACAGCCTGCCCGCCGCATAATACAGGAAAAAAAGGTGCTTCACCCACCCCGCTTTCCCCCGCACACACGTTGATGGTACGGCAAGCAGAGCACCTTTCAGGACGAAATAGCCTCCCGCGGCCATCGCCAGCAACGCGCCCACACCCGCGCCATATAGGTCCAGGTCGGTCCGCGTCGCGGTCGTTCCACACCGCAAGCCTCTTCGACAAATCCATGCCGCGTTGGCACGGCTGTCCGGCACGGTTTCCGTGACCACGGCCTCGTTCGCCCAGACAATGCAGGCTCCTGCCCGGTGGGCCCGTCGAAAGAAATGGGTATCCGTGCCGCCGGTCAGCGCCATGCGCTCGTTAAACCATGGAGCAAGCATGCTGAGAATGTCGGTTCGGAACACCACGTTGTTCGTCGCCGCGCGATCCAGTCGGGTTCCCGTCTGATGCGTCCGCCGCGCGAAGAACCCCCCTCGCACCACCCAGTCCGGAGGAGCTGACTCGAACCGGATTTCCACACGTCCAGTGACCACATCCGCTGCGTGCTCGCCCGCTACGCGCAGCAGTTCATCCAGCCAGTCCGGCCCGGGGACCTCATCATCGTCGATGAATGCGATCCACTCCGCGCCCGGCAGCGCCGCGCGCAATGCCGCGTTGCGGGCGAACGGAATCCCCCGATTCGGCTCGATCCGATACTCCAGCTCCCAGCGGAACCCCGCCCGCACGGCTTCAAGGATCGCCTGCGCCGATCCCTCGGGATCGTTGTCGACCACAATACAGCGAATGGCCGGCGTTTCGGCCCGGAACGTCAGGGAATTGAGCCCCTCCAGCAGCGCGCGCAGACCGACGGGTCTCTTGTATGTGATCACGCAGATGGCCACGCGCAAGGATTCGGTCATTCCCGAGACCTCGTCGGTTCAACTGGGGCGGTCGGCCTGCAACAAACCATCACCGGCCTGTTGGCCCCCCGGGCATACCGGGCGACCGAGTCCGGCGAAAGCGTCCGAACCGAACGGACGAGGTCCACCATGAAGCCCCTTTCGTCAGCCGGTCGTACAGGTCCGCGCCGCAGACACGCGGGTGCTCCTGGTGACCGTACGCCCGCTGCCGTTGCCTCGCGGTCGTCACGGAAGGATCCTCCATTGTGTACCTCTGGCTGACGCGCACCGGGATGTCCGATCTGCCGCTCTTTGCCTGGTCCGGTCCGAGCGTAGGAACCACTCCCGACCCTGTCAAGCGAGGCGGCTGCCAGGGTGTGGAGTAATGCAGAACGGCGACAGCGTCCAGTCGCGGACCGCTTCAAGGCCCTGAGATCGTATACAAACCAAAGGCGGCACACCCCGGTGTGCCGGTTGCCCACCCCCATCGAGAAACGAGGGGCGGAATAATCCGACTCTCGCGGAGCGGACAGCCCCCCACCGGAGTCGGGGATGGGGAGATTGTGGCGGTGTAGCGGGGACGGAGCCTCACCACGTTCGTTCGACCGTCTGGGGTTTCTGGGGGTCCGGGATCGGGATGCGAATGGACGGCGGCACGGTCTGAGTGGCCGATCGCGTTGATGGAGTTGCGGCCGGGGCCGGCGCGTCGTCCGGAAGCTGGTTGAGGATCTGGCGGTCCTGTCGCCACCAGTGTTCGATGACCGAGGAGATGTCTCCTTCGGTCATCTGGGTGGACCAGAGTCTGAAGAAGTCCACGTCGCCGGATCGCGGCAGGCGGCTGGGGAGCTGGATGAGGGTGCGCAGCGGCATGAGCACGCTGTCGCCCAGGACAAACCCTTCTCCGCGCCGGAGAATGGGGAGCATCTGAATGAGGCTGGAGAAGTGGTCGCTGACCACCTTGGCGACGTAGGCCTGGTCGTCCGGGTTGTTCAGGCGCATGACGATCATGTTGTTGCACTGGGCCAGGACGGTCTCGGAGAGTTCCGAGGGCCGCTGGCTGATCACCGCGGCGGCGACGCCGTACTTGCGGCCTTCCTTGGCCACGCGCTCGACGGCGGTTTTGGCGAAGGAATGGTCGCGTTCCACACGCGGGATGTAGTTGTGGGCCTCTTCGAAGACCAGCAGGATGGGATGCCGCTGATGGGCGGGCGTCCAGAAGTTCAGGTCGAACAGAAGCCGGGTGGTGACGGCGACGGTCACGTCCACGACGTCGAACGGGATTCCGGAGAGGTCTATGATGGTGAGGTTGCGGCGCGGCTCGATGCGTCCGCAGAGCACGCGGATGAGGTGCTCCATGACGTCGGACATCTTTCCCTCGGTGCTGTCGGCGGCCAGGGCGTCGCAAAAATAGCCGGAGTGGGCGGCGTGTTCGATGGGGCGCAGCAGGAACTCGTAACGCCGGTCGCAGTAGCGGGTGTCGATGGAATCGATCAGGCCGGCGAGCTTTCCGAAGTAGAGCGGGTGAGGCGTTTCACCCTCGGGATTGCCCTTGTTGAACTCGCAGCGTTGACTGCGCATGAGGCGCCACTGTTCGTCGGGCGGCATGGAGCGCAGGGCGAGCCGGTTGAAGGCGAGGTTCTCGCTGTTGAGAACGTAGCGGGCCTCGTTGAGGTTCTCGGCGTAGGTCTTGAGGCGGTCGAGCGAGAAATAGATGGGGGTGTCGAGGGTCAGCTCGCGATCAAGACCCAGTTCGACGGCCGCGTCCCGTTTGAATTCCATGATGGCGGC
Organism: Planctomycetota bacterium; assembly: GCA_052034525.1. Classification (GTDB taxonomy): domain Bacteria; phylum Planctomycetota; class Phycisphaerae; order UBA1845; family UBA1845; genus JAFGJQ01. The sequence goes on along the minus strand of JBPOIK010000161.1, from coordinate 20,323 downwards.
CCGCAGGAAGGATATCTGGCTGCTGACGTGCAGCGGGTTCGAGCGATCCACCAGCAGCGTTTCCAGCTCTTCGTATTTTAAGAGCCAGTAGGGAAGGACGAGGTCTTCGGTGCCCAGATACGTCACGTTCGGGTTCAGCCGGCCCTGTTCGTCGCTGAACGCGGCGCGGTACTCGCCGTGCATGTCAAAGAGCACCACCTGGGATTCAGGGAGCTTGACCACCTCTTCGAGCACGCGGGTGGTGGTCACGCTTTTTCCCGCACCGGAGTTGCCCAGGATGGCACAGTGCTTGTTGAAAAACTCCGTGCCGAGCACGCGCACGTCATAATCCGTGTTCATCGCGAACTTGCCCAGCAAGAAGCTCTGGGCGTGCTTGCTGCCCGCCAGAAGCTGGTCGAAACTGCCGAAGATGGCGTCGAAATCCTTCCGGACGGCCACCCAGACGTCGTCGCCGATGACGGGCGATTCGTTCACGCCGCGGACGAAGCGACCGTCTTTCACCTCGCCCAGAAGCTGCACGCGCATCACGCACTGGGGCGCGATGTCCGCGACCGTGAGCTCCTGGCGGCCCGAGTGCGTGACGAACCCGATGAGGGTTCGGTCATTCAGGGGGACCGTGACGTACGATCCGAGTTGACCGACGCGGAAGGTGGTGCCTTCGTGCTCCAGCTCCAGGTCATCGACGGTCAGGAGAACTTCAATCTGGCCGCTTTCCACGCGGATGACGTTACCGATTTTCAGCGGATTCATGAGCAGTCCCTCGCGGTTATCGGATGTTCGGCGGGCCGCAGAAGCCCGAGGGTATATCGTGAAGCGTCCGGCGAACGCCCAGTTACAAATCGGCGAGCCCGAGAGCCGACCTGAGCGCCAGGCGTGTCGCGAAGCGTGGCGCCTGTCCGGCTGTCGTTTTTCGGACCGGTGTGCTACGCTGGTGGCAACGGTTTGTGATGGGCTGAGGCATTACCCCGTGGAACCTCTGGAGCGACAACCCCGGACGGCCGGCCGGCCACTGCCGATGACGCGGGCGGAGATGGACGCCCGCGGATGGGACGTGGCGGATGTCGTGTTCGTGACCGGCGATGCATACGTGGACCACCCGAGCTTCGCCATGGCCGTGCTGGGCCGGGTTCTGGAGGCGGAGGGGTTCCGGGTGGCGATATTGGCGCAGCCGGACTGGCACTCGTGCGAGGCGTGGCGGCGGTTCGGCCGGCCGCGCCTGTTCTTCGCGATCAGCGCGGGGAACATGGATTCGATGATCAACCACTACACGGCCAGCCGGAAGGTGCGCAACGAGGACGCCTATTCGCCGGGCGGGCGGATCGGGTTGCGGCCGGATCGGGCAACGCTGGCGTATTGCCATCGGGCGCGGGAGGCCTACAAGGGCGTGCCGGTCGTGGCGGGCGGGGTGGAGGCGTCGCTGCGGCGGCTGGCCCACTACGACTACTGGAGCGACACGGTCCGCAGATCGATCGTGATGGATTCCAAGGCGGATCTGGTGGCGTACGGCATGGGCGAAGGTGTGATCGTGGAGATTGCACACCGACTGGCGAGCGGGCAGACGGTGCGGGATCTTCGCGATCTGCGGGGCGTGGCCTACGCGTTGGGACGGTGCGAGACGGTAGAAGGCGAGTCGGCGGTAGTGGAACTGCCGTCGTACGAGCAGGTCCGGGCGGACAAGCGTGCCTTCGTGGAGGCCACGCGGCGGTTCCACCTGGAGACGAATCCGCACAACGCGCGCACGCTGGTGCAGCGGCACGGAGATCAGGTCGTGGTGGTCCGGCCGCCGTGGCTGCCCGCCACAACCGCCGACATGGACCGCTTCTACGACCTGCCGTACACGCGGCGACCGCACCCGTCGTATACCGAGCCGATTCCCGCCTGGGAGATGATCAAGGACTCGATCACGTTGTTGCGCGGCTGCTTTGGGGGATGCGCGTTCTGCTCGCTCACGGCGCACCAGGGGCGGATCATCCAGTCGCGCAGCCGGGAATCGGTACTCCGTGAAGTGCGAGCGATGGCGGCGGATCCGGCGTTCACCGGCGTGATCAGCGATATCGGGGGGCCGACGGCCAACATGTACCGGATGCGTTGCGGTCGGCGGGAGGTGGAGCGGGTCTGCAAGCGCCTGTCATGCGTTCATCCGACGATCTGCAAGCTGCTGAAAACGGATCACGGCGAACTGATCCGGCTGATGCGGGCGGTTCGTCGACAGAAGGGCCTCCGCAGGGTTTTTGTGGCCAGCGGCGTCCGAATGGACCTGGCGGAGCGCTCGCCGGAATATGTGCGGGAGCTGGCCGGGCATCATGTGGGCGGGCAGCTCAGCGTGGCACCGGAGCACGTGAACGACCGCACGCTGAACGCCATGAAGAAGCCGCCGAAGGAAGCGTTCGAGCGTTTCGCGGAGTCGTTCCGCAGGGAATCCGAACGTGCCGGCAAGCGGCAGTATCTGTCGCCCTATTTCATGGGATCGCACCCCGGCAGCGACCTGCGAGCCGCGATTGAGCTGGCCGTTTATCTCAAGCGGACGGGCTACCGGCCGGAGCAGGTCCAGGATTTCATCCCGGCGCCGATGGACATCGCCACGTGCATGTATTACACGGGCGTAGACCCCATGACCGGCCGGCCGGTTCCGGTGGCGCGGCACCTGCGTGAACGGAAGCTGCAGCGGGCGCTCATGCAGTTTTTCATGCCGGCAAACCACTTTCTGGTCCGGGAGGCTCTGCTCCAGGCGGGTCGCGCCGATCTGATCGGCTACGGACCCGACGCCCTGATTCCCCCCAAACCTCCGTCCCCGGCGGCGAAGGGTGGTCGGAATCGCGTGCGTCTCCCCTCGCGCGGTGCCGTCCGCCAGGCGGAGCGGCGTCCGCGGAAGCGCCGGGCTCGTCGTCACTTGTGACGACCGGCCCGGCATGATACGCTGATCGCCACTGGGAACGGAATCAAGGAGCGTCACCATGTCTCTGACCAAGTATCCGAAGCAGTTGACGTTGCGGGACGGGCAATCGGTGGTGGTTCGTCCGCTGGAGAGAGGAGATTTTGAACGGCTGTGGGCCTTCTTTCAGGGCCTGCCGGCGGAGAGCCGGATTTACTCACGTCACGATCTGAGCGACCCGGCGGTGAGCCGTCGCTGGACGGAGAACATCAACCTGGATCGGGTGATTCCGCTGGTGGCCCTCTCGGGCGACACGCTGGTTGCCGACGGCACGCTGCACATCAGTGCGCGCGGTTGGATGAAGCATGTGGGGCGCGTTCGCCTGACAATCGCCCCGAGCCACCAGGGAGTCGGGCTGGGCAGTCTGATCGCCCGCGAGTTGGTCAGCCTGGCCGAACACCGCGGGCTGGAGAAGCTTCAGGCGAACGTCATCGAGGGCAACACCGCCGTGGTCCGGCTCTTTGAGCGAGTCGGGTTTGAGAAGGTCGCCGTGCTGAAAGATCTGGTCCGGGACCAGAATGGGCGGAACCAGAACCTGGCAATCATGGTCAACGATGTATCGCGGCTCAGCCAGATCCTGGAGGTCTGGGCCCAGGATATGATGATTCCCGGCTTCCGCGGGTCTGGAGAGTCGTTCGGCTGATTCCCCGGCCTTCGAGAAGGCTCCACACGGTTCGCGAAAACAGGCCGGCGATGCGTCCGAACCCATTGAAAAACAGAAGGTTGCGTGACAAGCTACGGAACGGACGGTCGGCACCGTCCGCACGGGCCGGACGAAGAGACGGGTTTGGCAGACTATTCCCATATGGCGGAACTGCCGCCGGCCTGTAGAATACAAGGTCTTTCGCGTCACCACGGGTTGACGCGGCATCTACACGGTAGCGGTTTGGGAAAATCCCATGAATGAAGGAAGCAGCCAGTCCGGCTCGAACGATCCGACGGCGACCCAACCCCGGCGGAACCGAATTCCCGGCGTCGTGTCGATTGATGTGGAGCGATGCAAGGGGTGCGGCTTCTGCGTGGCCTTCTGCCCGCTGGGGGTTCTTCGCATGTCCACAAGGTTCAACGCCAAGGGCTACCATTACCCGGAGGTAGCGGACGGGGACAAATGCACCGGCTGCGGTCTGTGCGGCATGTACTGTCCGGATTTCGCGATCTTCGGGGCTCGGAGTTCCGGCGTGCTCCGATCCCGGACGCACGCCCAGGCGCCTGACGCGGAGTAAACAAACGTGTCCAACAACGGCATGGCAGAGCTGACGGGAGCTCTGTACATCGATGGAGACCACGCGGCGGCCGAGGGGGCCATCGCCGCCGGCTGCAATTTCGTCGCGGGGTATCCGATCACTCCGTCCACGGAGATCGTGGAACGCATTGCCGCCCGTTTTCCCGCCACCGGCGGCACGTTCATCCAGAAGGTGGACGAGTTCGCCTCGTCGATCGCGATCCATGGTGCGGTCTTGGGCGGGGCCAAAGCGATGACGGTCAGTTCCGGTCCCGGCATATCGCTGATGATGGAACATATCGGGTTGGCGGCGATGACCGAAGTGCCCTGCGTGTTTGTGAACGTGCAGCGCGGCGGTCCGTCCACCGGGCTGCCCACGCTGCCGGCGCAGGCCGACATGATGCAGGCCCGCTGGGGTTCGCACGGCGACTACGAGATCATCGCCTTAAGCCCGAACAGCCCCCAGGAGTGTTTCGACCTGATCATCCAGGCATTCAACCTGTCCGAGCGGTACCGGGTGCCCGTCCTGTTTATGATGGACGAAAGCGTCGGCCACATGACGGAGCGGGTGGTTATTCCGCCGTATCGGGAGCTGACGATCGTGCCGCGGAATTTCACCACCCGGGCCCCCGGAGCCTACAAGCCGTACGAGCCGGAGGACGGCAGCCTGGTGCCGGCCATGACCAAGGCCGGGATGGGCCATAACGTCCACATCACCGGCCTGACGCACGACGCGCGGGGCTATCCCGTGATGAACGCGAACGCCCAGGACAAGCTCATCCGGCGGCTGGTGGGCAAAATCCGCGACAATGTCCCGCAGATCACCGACGTCCGGACCGACGGCGTGGAAGGCGCGGATGTGGTGGTTCTCAGTTATGGAATCACCTCGCGAATCGCCATGCGGGCCGTGCGCATGGCCCGTCAGCAGGGGCGGAAGGTGGGCTACCTGCGGCTGGTAACCGTCTGGCCGTTCCCGGAGCAGATCGTCCGGGAGCTGGCGGAGCGGGTGAAAGCCCTGGTCATGCCGGAGATCAACATGGGGCAGATCGTGCTGGAGGTCGAGCGGTGCGCGGCGGGCAAGTGTCGCGTCGTATCGGTTCCGCACGCGGGCGGCACTGTGCACGACCCCCGGACGATATGCCACGCCATCATGGAGGCGACCGGATGACGACGATCGATACGGAACTGCGAAACCCCGTTGAGCAATACCTGCGGATGGACCGGATCCCCCATATCTGGTGTCCCGGATGCGGGATCGGCACCACGGTCAACTGCTTCGTCCGGGCCCTGGATGATTCCGGACTGGACTTGAAGAACCTGGCCATTGTGTCCGGCATCGGCTGCACCGGCCGCGTCGCGGGTTATCTGAATTTCGATTCGTTCCACACCACGCACGGCCGGGCGCTTCCGTTCGCCACCGGGCTGAAGCTGGCGAACCCCGAGTTGAAGGTGGTGGTCTACAGCGGCGACGGCGACCTGATCGCCATCGGCGGAAACCACTTCATCCACGCGGCCCGGCGGAACCTGGACGTGACCGTCATCTGCGTGAACAACTTCAACTACGCCATGACCGGCGGGCAGGTGGCGCCGACCACTCCGCAGAACGCGGTGGGCACAACCGCCCCCCTGGGGGTGGTGGAGCGCCCGTTCAATCTGCCGTTTCTGGCGGATTCGTGCGGAGCGGTGTACGTGGCCCGGTGGACGGCGTTTCACGTTCGCCAGCTCAGCCGGTCCATGACCGAAGCGCTGCAGAAAGACGGTTTCAGCTTCATTGAAGTGATTGCGCCGTGCCCGACCCTCTATGAACGGCGGAACCGCCTGGGGACGAGCCTGGAGCGCATGGAATGGTACCGCCAGAACAGCGTGATCAAAAACGGCGCCGACACGCGCGAGTGTGACATTATGTTCCAGGACAAGATCGTGTGCGGCAGGTTTGTGGACAGAAAACGGGACAACCTCATCGAAGCCACCCGGGCGAAGCGGGAAGCGGCGCTGAACCGTTGACGGCGGGCGGCAGGCGGGAACAGACGGGATGAGCACTACGGAAATCAAAGTCGGCGGGCTGGGCGGGCAGGGCGTAATCCTGTGCGGGATGATCATCGGCCGCGGCGCGTCCATTTACGGCACCCGGCACGCCACGCTGACACAGGCGTTCGGCCCCGAGGCCCGCGGCAGCGCGTGCAGCGCCCAGATTGTGGTGTCCGACGAACCGGTGGAATACCCGTACGTCACGCGTCCCGACATTCTGGTCGTCATGTCCCAGGACGCCTACAACCTGTTTGCCCCGGACATGGCGGACAACGCGATCCTTCTGTACGAATCTGACCTGGTGGAGCCGCGAAACCTGCGGCCGGGCATCACGGCCCACGGCATTCCAAGCACCAAGATCGCGGAGGAACTCCGGCGGCGAATGGTGGCCAACATCGTCATGGTCGGATTCTTCGGGGCCATGGTCGACCTGGTGCCGGCCGATGCGCTGCGCAAATCCGTGGCCGACTCCGTGCCGCCCGGCACCGAGGCACTCAATCTGCAGGCGTTCGACCAGGGGTTTGCCTATGGCTCGGAATGCCGGGCCGGAACCGTCGGCGCCCGCCCGTAGCCGCTCGATCGCCGCCCGGCGCCGCCGCTTCGCGGGAAGGCCAGCAATGCTTCCATCCCTCACCGACGGGTTTGCCGCGGTTCAGCGTTCGAACCGCCGGGCCATCGCGATGCTGGTCGCGCTGGCGCTGGTCTGCTCGGTTCTGCTGCTGTTCCGCGCTTCGCTCTGGGCCAAATGGCTTGGACGCTGCCTGGTGCAGACGGAGGATCCCCAGAAGCGATTGGGATACGTCATGCGGCTGGCCGGCCTGGGGCAAGCATCGGTGCCGGTCGCCGCGGACCTGCTTTCACAGGACGCCGTGGAGTTGCGGAGTTTCGGCGTTTTTCTGCTGAGCCGCGTGGACTCCCCGCTTGCCACGCGCCATCTGCGCCGGGCCATTGACGATCCGGACGAGGACCTGCGGCGAATGGCGCTCCAGGAATACGCGCGGCGACGAGATGCGGAGGTGGCCGCCGAGCTGGCGCGTCGGCTGGACGATCCCCGCCCGGACGTGGTCGGCTGGGCGGCTGTGGGGCTGGCCACCGATCACCTGGAGCAGGGCCTGGAACCCCTGATCCGCGCGGCACGCCATCACCGTGACCCTGGCGTCCGCGTGCAGGCCATCCAGGCGCTGGCCCTGACCAACCGTCGGGAGCCGCTGGACGCGCTGATCGATTGTCTGGATGATATGACCCGGTACGCCGGCTGGACGGCCATCGACGCTTCGGCGGCCCGGGCGATTCGCGCCGCAGGCGCAGGGAAGTCCGCGTCGTTCGGGGTATCCGGCACGACGACAGATGTCGAAGGTTCCGGAGAGCCGCCCGTCTACATCGTGGGGCAGGAGGCAGACCGGGCGCTTCGGGCGATCACTGGGCTTTCGTTTGACTACGAGGTCGACGATCCGGAGGCCCGGAGCCGGGCGATCGCGGCCTGGCGAGAGTGGCTGGCGGCCCGCCCGTCCGACCGCGCGGCGCAGCCTTGACGCCAGGCGGCACGGGTCGGCGAATCCTGGCTGGAAAACAGTAGTGATGGGAGCAACGCGCATGATGCGAGGACTGGTCACCGCGATGGTTCTGTCGGTGGCGTTGGCGGGCTGCGTGGAAATCCAGCACCTGTTGGCCCCCGATTCCGACCCCGACGCCCGCTTCCGCTATGATTTCAACAAGGGCGAAGACTCCAACGAGAACGCCAATGATAACACGAACGATACTACGGAGTCCGGCATGGATGCCCTGATCAAAGACATCAATGCGGGCACGGTGGGAGACATCCCGGCCATCCCTTCCAGCGCGCGGCAGGTGAAAACCAGCTCCGGCCTGCGCTATTTCGACGTGCATCCCGGCGCGGGCGATATTCCCCAAACGGACTCCACCGTCACCGTGAACTACACGGGCTGGCTGGCCGACGATGGGACGCAGTTCGACAGCAACGAGCTGGCGCGGTTCAGCCTTCAATCGGTGATCCGGGGATGGACGGAAGGGCTCTCATCGATGCAGACCGGCGGAACGCGCCGGTTGATCATTCCGCCGGACCTGGCCTACGGCGAGCGGGGCGCTCCACCGAGCATTCCAGCCGACGCCTGGCTCGTTTTTGACGTGGAACTGCTGGAATTCGAATGATCGTCCAGTCTCGCCGCCTGCCGGATCTCGCACGGCGAGCACAGCCCATGCCCGGCCCCACACGACGCCGAAGCGGGGAATGACCCCCGCGCGCGGCCCGCGTTTCTCCCGGCCAGCCGGCGTCCGTTCGGCGGTTGTGACTCGGGGCGGTTCGCAGTAACATACCCTGTCGGCGCAACTCGGCGTGGAGGATGGGGTCTGGACGGTCGATAGACGTGACATCCGCATCCACAACAACTGAGGGCATCGTTCATCGTCTGCATGCGTTCGGGCGGCGGTTTGAGCCGGAGTTCTGCCGACTGCTGGAGGCGCCGGCCGGCGCCCCGCCGCGATTGGTCGAGGCCATGCGCTATTCCGCACTGGCGCCCGGCAAGCGCGTCCGCCCATACCTGGTGACGCGGAGTTGCGAGCTGGTCGGCGGCACTTTTGAAGACGCCCTCGGCGCGGCGGCGGCGGTAGAGTGCGTTCATGCGTTCTCGCTGGTGCATGATGACCTGCCCGCGATGGACGATGATGATCTGCGCCGCGGCCGGCCGACGAACCACAAGGTGTACGGCGAGGCCCTGGCGATTCTGGCCGGCGACGCGCTGCTGGCGGTCGCGTTTGAGTTGCTCGCGCGGGAATATGCGCCCGCCCGGGCAGGACGCCTGGCGCTGGAGCTTTCGCGCGGTACGGGCTGGGAAGGCATGATCGGCGGCCAGGTCGCGGACATCGAAGGGGAAACGCAGGCCCCCAGCCTGGAGCGCGTGCGATACATCCACGAACGGAAAACGGCCGCACTTATCGCGACGGCCTGCCGCATGGGCGCCATCGCCGGCGGGGGCGACGAGTCGGCCGTCGAACAACTCGGTTGTTACGGACGCCATACGGGATTGGCGTTTCAGATCGCCGACGATTTATTGGACCTGACTTCCACGGCAGAAGACCTGGGCAAGGCCGTAGGCAAGGATGCGCGGGCGGGCAAACAGACCTACCCCGCGTGCGCCGGGGCTCCGGAGAGTCGGCAGGCCGGACTGACCGCCGTGGCGGCGGCTGAAGCGGCCCTGGCGGGCTTCGGCCCGCCTGCGAACGACCTGGTGGAGTTGGCCCGGTTCTGTATGGATCGCAAACACTAGGCCGGTCTGCGGCGTAGGGATGGTTGTCGCCCCTTCATTTGCGGAGCAGGCGCAGCAACCGGACGCTCAGCGCCGCCGCGTTTCGGCCGTCGCATCCGCGCCGGCACCGGCCGCAAAACGGAAGCCGATCATGGGAATTCTCGAAACCATTCGTTCTCCGCGTGACCTTCGGGCCATCCCGATCGGTCGCCTGCCGATCCTGGCCGAGGAGATCCGGACGCGCATCGTGGAGGTCGTGGGCCGCAACGGCGGACATCTGGCCAGCAATCTGGGCGTCGTCGAACTGACGATCGCGCTGCACCGCTGTCTAAACACGCCTTCCGATCGGCTGGTCCTGGACGTGGGTCACCAATGCTACCCCCACAAGCTGCTCACCGGGCGGCACGATCGGTTTGATTCCATCCGCAAAAACGGCGGGCTGTCGGGCTTTCCCGCCATTGACGAAAGCGAGTACGACCTGTTCAACGTCGGCCATGCGGGAACGGCCATTGCCTGCCTGGTCGGGCTGGCGCGGGCCGACCAGCGGGCCGGCCGGTGCGACCGGGTCGCGGCCCTGGTGGGCGATGCAAGCATCGTCAACGGGCTGTCGTTCGAGGGATTGAACCAGGCAGGCACGCTGCATCGGCAGTTTCTGGTCGTGCTGAACGACAACAGTTGGGGCATTGCCCCGACGCAAGGCGCGCTGGCGATGCACCTGGCGCGAATCCGGGCCAATCCGGTGTATGGAGAACTCAAGCGCCAGGTGCAGCAGACGCTGCCCCGGGTTCCCATTGTGGGCAAGGCGGTTTCCGACGCGCTGATTCATCTGAAAGACGGCATCAAGGCCACGCTCACGCCGAATCAGCTCTTCGAGAATCTCGGCTTCCAGTACGTCGGTCCGGTGGACGGGCACGACATCGCGCAGCTCATCGAGGTACTGGATCTGATCAAGGACGTCGCGCATCCCGTTCTGCTGCACGTTCACACCCAGAAAGGTCGCGGGTGCGAATGGGCGCTGGCCGATCCCAACATGTATCACAGCCCCTCCCCGTTCCAGGTGGAGGCGGGCAAAGTCACGATTCAATCGCCCAACGGCAAGAGCTGGACCCGCGCTTTTTCCGATGCCCTGCTTGCCGTGGCGCAGTCGGATCCGCGGGTGGTGGCCCTGACGGCGGCCATGCCCGACGGCACGGGGCTGGCCGCCTTTGCACAGCGCTTCCCGGACCGGTACGTGGACGCGGGCATCGCCGAGAGCTGTACGGTGGACGTGGCGGCCGGCATGGCCCGAGCCGGGTTGCGGCCGATCGTGGCGATCTATTCGACGTTTCTCCAGCGGGCGTTCGATCAGGTTTTTCAGGAAGTGTCGCTCCAGGGCCTGCCGGTGATCTTCTGCATGGACCGGGCCGGCCTGGTGGGCAGCGACGGCGCGGTGCATCACGGGTTTTCCGACATCGCCTACCTGCGGATTCTGCCCGGCCTGGTACTCCTCGCGCCGGCCGACGAGGTGGAACTGCGTGACGCGCTTACGTTCGCCCTGGCCCAGGATCGGCCCGTGGCCATCCGGTATCCGCGTGATTCCGTGCCGGCCCAGCCGGACCCGAGCCTGCCCTACGAACTGGGCGTGTCGCGCACCGTTCGGACCGGCGATGACGCCACCATTCTGGCCTATGGCGTGATGGTGGCCCAGGCCCGGGAGGCGGCGAAAATACTGGCTGCCGACGGTGTGGAAGCGACGGTGGTGAACGCGCGGTTCGCAGCCCCCGTCGATCGAAGCATGGTTCTGACCGCATTTGCGGCGGGCCGGCCGGTGGTGACGGTGGAGGATCACTCCGTGGCGGGCGGGTTCGGATCGGCGGTGCTCGAGACCGCCCAGGAGCTCGGCCTGGACATCGGGCCGCTGGCCCGCCTGGGGATCCCGGCGGATCGTTTTGTGCCGCACGGGTCGCGACGCTGGCAGATAAGCGAGGCGGGGATCGATGCCGCGGCCATCGCCGCCACCGTGCATCGGCTGCTCGCGGAGACCGCCGCGCGGCGAGAGGCGCCGGTGCAGGAACGTACGCGAGGATCGGCCGGTCCCCGGTCCCTGCTGTCGCCGTGAGGACCCGGTCGGCATTCCACGGGCCAGATACCGCATGACCGAACCGAATCGACACAAACGGCTCTTTCTGCTGGGGAACCCGAACAAGGCGGAAGTGCCCGGCGCGATGGAGACCTTCTACTCGTTCGCGCGTGGTCACTGCGACATCGTCGGGGCGACACTCTGTACCGACGGGCAGGCGGCCCTGCAAGCCGGTGCCGAGATGATCGTGGTGTTCGGCGGCGACGGGACCATGCTCGGCGTGGCGCGCTCGCTCGGCCGCCGCCAGATTCCATTGGTCGGAGTGAACTTCGGCAAGCTCGGCTACCTGGCTGACTACCTCCTGGAAGAGCTGCAATTCAATTTTGATCGTGTTCTGCACGACGAGAGCCTCATTGGCGATCACATGATGCTGGATGTGGCGATCCACCGGGGCGACCACCAGGTCTTCTCCAGCATGGCGGTGAACGACTGCGTGCTTCAGGCAGGGCCGCCGTTTCGCATCATTGAGCTGTCGGTGTCGCTGGACGGTCGGTTGTTGACGCATATGGACGGCGAGGGGCTGATCGTCTCCACTCCCAGCGGTTCCACCGCGTTCAACCTGTCCGCCGGCGGGCCGATCGTGGAGCCGGGAGTGCATGCATTTGTTCTGACCCCCCTGCTGGTGCATTCCCTGACGCACCGCCCGATGGTCCTGGAGCAAAACGCCGTGGTGGAAGTCGTCGCCAAGCGGGTCAACCACGGCACGGCCGTTATTGTCGACGGGCAGATGTCCTGTGGACTGCGTCCGGATGATCGGGTATCCGTGCGTCGCTCACAGACCGTGTTTCGCCTGGTTCACAACCCGATGTATCCACGCCGGCACAAACTGGTCGACAAGCTGGGCTGGGGGCAGGCGTTGAAAGGGTGAGGTGAACGGAGCGATCGCGTGTTCGCGACGGGCGCTGCGGCGCGCCCCCGCATTGAAACGGGCATTTCCCCATGAGCGGCATCCGACTCATCCGGGCCCTGGCGGAGCAGATCGAGGCGGAAGGCCTTTTCGATCGACACGCCGCTCTCGTCGTGGGCGTTTCGGGCGGGCTGGATTCCATGGCCCTGCTGCACGCTCTGGTCGGGCTGAATCAGTACGCGGGGTACGGCCTGGCTTTGCATGTGGCCCATCTGAACCACTGCCTGCGGGGTGAGGAGGCCGACGCGGATGCCGCTTTTGTCCAGTCCGCCGCCGCGGCCCTGAACCTGCCCTGCACGGTGGAGCGCGTTGACGTGTCGGAAACGGCCCGTGGCGCCCGCCAGTCCATCGAGGAAGCGGCCCGCCGATGCCGCTACGCTTTCTATGAACGAGTCTGCGCAGAGGTACCTTCGGCCGGCGCCGTGGCGGTGGGTCACACCGCCGATGACAATGCGGAGACCGTGCTCCACCGCGTCATCCGAGGCACCGGGTGGCGCGGCCTCGGTGGAATCCCGCGACGACGGTCGATTCGCGAAGGGTCCGCCGTTGAAGTCGTTCGCCCGATCCTGCGCTTCACCCGCAAGGAGCTCCGGGAGTTTCTCGACGGTTTGGGCGTGGGCTTTCGACAGGACCGGACCAACGAGTCCACCGAGCCCTTGCGGAATCGCATTCGCAATATTGTTTTGCCCCTTCTCCGCGAACAACTGAATCCGCAGGTGGACGGCGCCCTGTTGCGACTGGCGGAGTTGGCGCGGTGGGTGGACGAATCTCTGGCAGAGATCGTGGACCCGACATTCGCAAGCCTCTTGATCTCACGCAATGATCAGGAGATCGTCCTGAACGCCGCCTCCATGGCCGCCAAACCGCGGCTCGTACAGACGGAGCTCGTCCGACAGGCCCTTCGGGGTCTGGGGGCGGGCGAGCGTCACTTCACCCACTCCGCCGTGCTCGCCGTAACGCGGCTCCTGCAGACTCGCACGGGCACGCAGGAGCTTCACCTGCCTGCCGGCGTCACCGTGACGCGGGTGTACGACCGGCTGGTTTTTGCGCGACCGGCAGACATGCCTCGCGAAGAGCTCGCAACGGAAGTGAAGGTGAATGTGCCGGGCCTTACGTCGCTGTCCGCGCGCCACCTCGAGCTGGAATGCCTTATCACGCACCCGAGTGAGCCGGCTTTGAGACAATGGCGAAACCAACCCCGTGAGGCCCGCTGCGCCCGGACAGAGGCCAGGGAATGGTTGGATCTGGACGCCGTGCATCTGCCCCTGACCATCCGGAATCGCCAGTCCGGCGACCGGTTCTGGCCTCTGGGGGCGCCGGGCACGCGCAAGCTCTCGGATTTTCTGATCGACGCAAAGGTTCCCCTGGCGGACCGCGATTCCGTAACGGTTCTGTGCGACCATCTTGGCCCGATCTACATCATCGGCTACCGTATTGACGAGAGAGTGAAACTCACCGCGAGCACCCGGCGCGTGCTGGAGGTTCGGGTGAGAACGCTTCGGCCTGACGGGTGACCCGCAAAGCGTGCCGCACGCAGTCCTTCCAGAACGAACAAGCCCCACAGCGTCGGACGGCGCCTGCCCGATCCGCCTCTGCGTCGTGGTGTTCGCCGTCGCTCTGGGCTGTCGAGCGGGCCTGGGCTGCTACACCATGGCCCGGCTACCGCAGCCGACGGCACTCACTTTTCCGGATGAACAGCAATACTGGGCGCTGGCCCAATCGCTCCACGAAGGACGGGGGCTCATCGGCGAATTTGGCCATCGGATCGATCGCATGCCGCTGTATCCGGTGCTGCTGGCGCCGGCGGTCGCGTTCGAACACGGAGTCATCATCGCCCGCGTCGGACAATGGGGCCTGGGAGCGCTTGGTGCGGTGGCTGTCGCCTGTCTGGGATGCCGGCTGGGATCGCGGCGGACGGGGCTGGCGGCGGGTCTGATCACGGCCTGTGATCCGGGGCTGGTCGGTTCGGCCAGCCTGCTGCTGAGTGAGACTCCTTTCGTAACACTGGTGGCCTGGTGGTGGCTCATCGGCTGGCCGTTGGGTCGGCCTGGCCACGTCGCCCGCTGGCTGGCCGTTGGGGTTCTGGCCGCCGCCGCCGTCTACGTACGACCGAGCGTGCTGGTTCTGGTGCCGCTGTGGAGCCTGTGGGTCTGGGCGAGGCGGCGTTTCGCCTGGCGGGAGGCGGTCGGTCCGGCCTTCGTGGTCGCGGTGGTTGTGCTGTCGCTGGTGCCTTGGGGATACCGGAACCTGCGGGTAACCGGCCACTGGTGCTGGTTGACCACTCGCGCGGGGATCAGTCTCTACGACGGCGTTCGCCCGGGCGCAACGGGCGCGAGCGATCTGGGCGAAGTGAAGGGCAGTCCCGCCGTCCGCGGTTTGAGCGAACAGGAGTGGGATCGTTTTTTTTCTGACGCCGCCTGGCAGGCCATGCGGGACGATCCAGCGCGCGTGTTCCGGCTCGGGGTGGTGAAGCTGGCCCGAACCTGGAGTCCGTTTCTGCACGCGGACGAACTGGGCTCGCCGGCCATTCGCATCCTGTTTGCCGCCTGGTCCGTCCTGCTTTACATTGCCGTGGGGCTGGGGTTCTGGACACGCCGGAAGCATGTGGAGGAATGGTCGGGATTGCTGCTCCCGGCAATCATGATCTGCGCGCTGCACTTTTTCTACGTCGGGAGCGTGCGTTATCGCCTGGGCGCGATTCCCGCGCTGTCGGTGCTGGCCGCCTTCGGCGTGGTGTGGGCGACAAGGCGTCTGTTCGGCAGAGGCGTCAATGAACAGCCGTCCTGACAACCTGCCCGACGGTGCGGGAGACAGCACCATCGCGCGGCTGGCTCCGCCGGCCGGCCCCGCGCGGTTGCCGCTCGCCTCGCGCAGCCTTCACTACAGTCGGGTTCGCCGGGGCGGAACGTTGCTGGCCCTGCTCATCCTTGCTGCGGGCGCGGCGGGGTATCGCCATTTGACGCACGCGCCGCGCATTCGAGCCCAGGCGGAGAAGTACCTGGCGCAGTTCGTGTCCGGCCGGGTGGAGGTGAACGCCGCCGAGTTCTCGTTCTTCCGCGGCATTCACCTGATCGGGGTGTCGGTCAGTGAGCCGCTCGACCATTTCGACGCCCCCGTCCCGCCGCGTCCTCCCCTGGTGTTTCATTGTGATCGCCTGTTGCTCAAGCACAATCCGCTTCAGATGCTGCTGGGGCGACTGCGGGTGGATGAGGTCGTGGCGGTTCGACCGGCCTGCACGATCACCCAGACGGTTGAGTCCGGACGGCTCAATATCGAGGGACTGTTTCTGCCGGCGAGCACGTCCAGGTCGGGCAAGCCGATACGACTTCCCGTCGTGCGCCTCAAGGATGCGTCTTTTCAGGTCATCCGCCGACAGGGAGACCAAATTCGATCTGTCGAGACGCTGCGTGTGCAGTTGCTGGGCGAGCCGGACGAGCGGGCGCCGTCGCGGTATCGTATGGCATGGAACGGAGGCGGCGAACAGCCCTCCAGCGGCGTGACCCTCATCGACCTCAAGACGCTGGCGCTCATTGACGTCGGCGGCGGCATTCCCTGGATTGCGCTGGAGGCGGCCATGGTTTCACTGGCCCCGCACGTGCCCGGCGCCGTCGCGTACTGTGATTTGCTGGGGCTCAGGGGAGAGGTTCGGGCACAGCACTACAATCTGTCGGCCGGCGCGCCCCCCGGCGGGCGGATGGGGACCATCCAACTGCGCAACGGGGCCATGTCCGTTCCCGTTGACGCCGAGGAGCGGGCCCTGCCGATCGCCCAGCGATTCCTTCGTGTCCGGGATGTCGAGGGATCGCTTGACTTCTTCGCCGGACACGTCGCCGGTTCGCTTGTGGGATTCCTGGGCGACAGTCCGGTGAGGATGGATCTGAAGCTCAGCGGCCCGGCCGAACACGGCGGGCTGGCCAACGTGGGGTTTGACATCACGTTCAGCGGCACAGACCTGGCGCTGCCCCGCAAGGATTCCGCCGAAGCCCCCTCGGAGGCCCGCTTCGTCCAACGCTGGCAGAAGATCCGCGACTTGTATCGAGACTTCGACCCGCACGGGCGGGTTTCGCTGGAGTTCTCCGTTTTCAAGAACCCGGGAGAAGACGAACCCGTGCAGGTCCGGCACGGACGGCTGGACGTGCTCGAGTGCGATGCCGCGTACCGGTTCTTTCCGTATCGCGTCGACGCAATCACCGGGGTGGTGGAATTATCGTCCGAGGGCGTTTTTCTGCGGAACCTTCGCGGCAGCCACGCCGGCGCGCCGATCGTCGTCAATGGCTGGATCAGCGAGCCACGCTGGCACGCCGCGGTGACGCTGGACATGACGGGCGAAGGCGTGGTTCTGGACGCCGACCTCCACGACGCCATGAACCCCCGCTATCAAGCGATCTGGGATCAGTTCGCCCTGGGGGGTACCGCGGACCTCACGGTGCATATGGAACGCCCGCAAGGCGATTCCGGACAGACCCGGCCCTGGTCCACCACCATCGCCGCCGAACTCCGCAACGCCGACGTGTGCTTCCGCGGCTTCCCGTATGCGATCGGACAGGTGACCGGCCGGGTGGATGTGGTGCCCCAGGGCATCCGCGTCACCGGTTTGAAGGGCCTTGCGGGTTCGGGCCACGCCCGTGCCGAAGGCTTCGCATCCATGCCCGGTGGCACGCTCGAAAACCTGGACCTGACCCTGGAGGCTCACCAGATCCGATTCGATGATGCGCTGCTGGCCGCGCTGACACCCGACGCCCGAAGCCTGGTGGAGTCGTTGAATCCCGACGGTTCTTTCGATCTCTCCGGCCACATCGGCTTTTCGCCCGAAGCGGGCGGCATCGATTACGATCTGGAAGCGCGCGTGCGGGATGCGGCGGTCTGCTACCGGGAAGTGCCCGTTCCCCTCGCCGACCTGAACGGCAGCATTCAACTGGAGCCGAATCGGATTCGAATCCGCGAGCTGACCGGCCGGCACGGGTCCGCCACAGTGTCCGTTTCCGGCACGTATGAATCGGACGACGGCACCTCTTCGACCAACCTTGCGATCCGATGCCGCGACATCACGCTGGATGACGATCTGAAGGCCCGACTCCCCGCGGGGGTCACCGAGAGCCTCCGCAACCTGGACATCCAAGGCGGCGTTCACACGTCTACCCTCCTGGAGCGTTCGGTCGAGAATGAGCAAGTGACTCTCTGGCAGCGCACCGACGTGGAGCTGCCAGGCGTCGGCCTGCGTCACGCCGCCTTCCCCCTGCCGTTCACCGACGTAACCGGCCGCGTGGTGGTCGCCGGAAACCGCTTGACCCTCGAAGATCTGACCGCTCGGCACAACGACACCGTCTTCTCGCTTCGGGGCGAATTTGATCGAGTCGGCGAACGTACGACCGGCTCGGCATCTCTCCACGTCGAGAATCTGGCTTTCGACGAGGCCCTGCGGAATGCGGTCCCGTGGCGATTGCGAAAACTCTGGAATGACGTTCACCCGACGGGCACGGTGGATGTCAATCTTCCCGCCATCCGGTATGACAGGACGGGGCAATCCGCTCCCCGTTGGACCCTCCAGGGGAACCTGCAACTGCATGACGTGGGACTGGAAGTCGGCGCGGTGGTCACCCAGGCCGTCGGGCAGCTCGCCGGCCGGGCCGACTGGCATTCCGGAAACGCGGCCCCGGATTTCACCGGCGATGTCGGGCTGCAAACCGTGGCGATTCAGGACCGCGTGCTGAACGAGGTGACCGGACCGATCCGTTATGACGCGAGCGCCGGCACCCTGTCCCTGCCCGATCTGCGCGGCCGCATGTACGGAGGCAACGTTACCGGCACGGTGGAGACCCTGCGGGACGACTCCCGCGCTACGTATAACGTCACGGCATTGCTGGTGGACGTCGCGCTGCCGGATTTCCTGGCCGCCGGACGCCCGCCGGACGCTCCGGCGCTGGAGACCGCGGGGATTCTTGACGCGCGACTGTACCTGTCGGGCGCCATGGGTGAGTCGGAATCCCGTCGTGGGGGCGGTCGGCTGCATGTACGGAATGGACGGTTCTTCCGAATGCCGCTGCCGCGGACGATAGCCCAGGTTCTTGGGATTCGGGATTTCGATGACAGCGCCTTCCACGATCTTTCAGCCGAGTTTTTCGTGCAGGGCTCGCGCACGCAGATCAAAGATTTCATCCTCCAGGGAAACTCCCTGGCCATGATCGGCTCCGGATCGCTCGACACGCCGGGTCGGGTGCTCGACTTGACGCTGGTCAGCACGGGGCCACAGGCATGGGGGCGGGTGCCCGTGCTCACTGAGCTGCTGGAGGGCACCTCGCGAGAAGTGATGGAGGTGCGGGTGCGCGGTCCGCTCGGGCAGCCGGTGATTGAGGCTGTTCCGTTTCGCGGCGTGAGCCAGGGCCTGGAAACCCTGCTTCAGCCCAGGCCTCCCCGGACCGGGCACCCGAACCGCTCCGTCGAGCCCCGTCCTTGACATGGGAGGCATAAGATAATGTTCGGACGGAGGGTGCGCGCGTAGCGCTGGTCCCCCGCGCGGTCGACCAGGCCAGACGCGCGGTCGGTCCGCGGTTCGATGTCGTGAAGCCGTGTGCGGATAACCGATAAGCACCAAGACCAGGGGGGTATTGGCATGGGCGGACCTCGGCCCGCCGGAGCGGCGTGTGGCCCGGGTCGCGCGGGACCCTCAGCCTTCGGCACGCAAAAGAGTTGCGCCCCACCCGTTGCCAGAGGGGAGCGGCTCGGGTAGCCTACGCCGCAGGCATGGCAGGCGGGAGCCCGGTCCGTGGCGCCGGAATGCCTGCTCTGTCGGCGTGAGGAGTATTTTTTATGGCGGATGAGGATGTAACGCTCGATGCACAGGACGAGCAGATCGAATCCGAAGAAGAGGAGCTGTCTGAAGACGAACGCGCCCTGGAGGAGTTGAAGCAGGCCGTCGAGCTGGCCTCCGAGGAGATCGGCACGCTTCGCCAGCGTCTGACGATTACGGTGCCCCGCTCCATCATCGACGACCGGATGAAAGACCAGTTGGACGAGGTTCGCCGGGAGCAGACGGTTCCGGGTTTTCGCCGGGGCCGGGCCCCGCTGCGGCTGGTGGAAAAGCGGTTCGGCCGGGAGATCGGGACCGAACTGTCGTCGCGGCTGGTGCTCAGCTCGTACATGGCGGTCACCGAGCGCGACAACATCAAAACGGTGGGCGACCCGATGCTGCTGGTCACGGTGCCGCCGACGAAGGAGCATCCCGGCGAGCCCGTGGAACGACTTCTGCCCCCACGGGAGGCGTTGGACCATATCCGCCTGCCCGCTGACGGGCCGCTGGTGTACCGGTGTGAAGTAGAGGTGCAGCCGGAATTCGACCTGCCGCCGCTGGAGGAGATCGAGCTGCAACGGCCGGACATCCAGATCACTGACGAAGACGTGGATAAGGAAATCCAACGGCTCCTGATGATTCGCGGTCACTACGCTCCGGTCGAAGAGTCCGAGGCGATCCAGGAGGACGACCTGCTGGTTGTGGACTTCAAGGTCACGGCGGGCGACCAGACGATCAAGACGGAAGAGAACGCCCAGCTTGCCGCCCGCGACATGGTTTACGACGGCATTCCGCTGACGGGGTTGGGGCGGGCGGCGGTCGGCAAGACGGCGGGCGCCACCATCACTCTGGATACAAAGATCCCCCAAGAGTACGGCGAGCCGGAGCTGCGCGATCGGGAGGTCCGAGTCGAACTGCTCATTCACGACGTAAAACGGCTGGTGGTCCCCGAGCTGGACGACGCGTTCGTAGAGAGCCTCGGCTGTGAGTCGCAAGAGGAGCTGCGGGGGCTGCTCCAGCACCAGATGGAAGCGTACCTGGACGAGACCATACACCGCGGACTGC
>JBPOIK010000045.1:0-6953 GCA_052034525.1 Planctomycetota bacterium | reverse complement strand
ACCGCGCAAACGTCACTGCGCTCGTAATCCGATCGTTCCGATCGCCGCGTGATCAGGCTGACACTGTCCCGGCCTTTCCGCAGGGTACTGATCGGCTTCATCACTCCCCGCACGATGATCGGCTGGCCGTTGGAGATACCCCGTTCCAGTCCGCCCGCATGGTTGGAACGACGCCGGAACCCCAGGCACGGCCGGTCGCGCAGGGCGGGGTCAAAATCGATTTCATCGTGCATCTGGCTGCCCGGTCGCTCTGCCGCGGCGAAGCCCAGCCCGATCTCCACCCCCTTGAACGCCTGAATCGCGCCGACGGCATGCATGAGTCGTCCATCCAGCCGATCCTGCCACCGAAAGCACGAACCCACCCCCGGGCAGAGCCCGTGCACCTGGACTTCCACGACGCCACCCACCGTGTCGCCGTCCGCCTGCGCCGCCTTGATCTGCTCGATCATCGGTTCCACCGCGGAAGGGTCGGCGCAATAGACGTCGTTCTCGTCCCGAGCGGCCCGCAAGGCGGCGGGGCCGGCCGTCGGATCCACATCGGCCCGTGCCTTGCCGATGCGGATCACGAACCCGACAACCTCGATCTCGAAGATGTCCAGAAGGCATCGGGCGACGGCGCCGGCGGCTACCCGCGCCGCCGTCTCCCGTGCGGACGCGCGCTCCAGTATCGTGCGGCAGTCCGTCGTGAGCCATTTGAGGCTGCCGGCCAGGTCGGCGTGTCCCGGCCGGGGCCGATGCACCGGAGGCGCTTCGTCGATGCGGAAGTCCTTGTTGGCGATCTGGATGGCGATGGGTGAGCCGATGGTGACGCCTCGCCGGACTCCGGACAGGAGCGTGACGTCGTCGCGCTCGATCTCCTGTCTGCCCCCCCGGCCGTAACCTCCCTGACGGCGGTGCATTTGGGCGTTTATGCGGTTCAGATCGACCGGCACGCCGGTCGGCATGCCCTCCACCAGGGCGATCAGCGCTTGTCCGTGTGATTCCCCGGCCGTTCGATAGGTGAGTTGACTCATGGCCGGGCATGATACGTCATCGTCCGGGGGCTGCCAATCCGGCGGCGATCAGGCGTGTGTGGTCCGGCGCACGGCGACGCTCCGACCAACAGCTCGCAAGATCCGCCAGGCGTGGGCGCACGCCGTCCAACCCGGATGTCGCCAGGGG
Source organism: Planctomycetota bacterium (assembly GCA_052034525.1). Taxonomy (GTDB): domain Bacteria; phylum Planctomycetota; class Phycisphaerae; order UBA1845; family UBA1845; genus JAFGJQ01. The sequence goes on along the minus strand of JBPOIK010000045.1, from coordinate 5,792 downwards.
TACAGCGATCCCAGGTGTTCGCGAGCGGGGCGCAAGACCGCGGCGAGGTAACGCAACCGCGGCCGCCAGCCCCGAATGGAAAGCACGTTGACTGCCACGTGGCTCAGCGGGTGCGCCTCGTCGCGAGGCGCGTGCCAGAGGGCCAGCCGATCGCGGAGACCGGCATGGGCCTGGTTCAGCGTGGCCCGGACGTCGGCGGGCAGAAACGATCCAAAGACGCGTTCGGTGCGATGCAGGCCCACCCGAAGGGGGTGGATAAGGCCCCACGTCCGGGCTCGCGCCATCAGGGAATGCCAGTCCAGTTCGTCCGAGTTCTCGGCGGCGAATCGATAGATGTCGTAGAGCCACAGCAGGCGGTTTGCGCCGTGGATGGCCGCGTGCACGACCAGATGGATCAGCATGTCCGCGGGCCCGGGAACCAGAACGCGGGCCCCGTACAGTTCCCGGGCCGTGGCCTCTTCCCAGAACGCACGTGACGGCAGAAGCTGCGCGTATCGCAGGGGTCGGAAGGGCCGGGCGTGTACGTCCAGCCGAACCGGATGGTCCGGATGCGGCGTGAAATACTCCAGCTCGTTGTGGAACGTCGGGAAGAAACCCGGGCGCACCGGCTCCGGCCCGCGCCGGCACCCGAGCCGGTCGAGCAGAGCGCAGGCATCCGCGCTTCTCTCCAGAGGCACCATGCAATCCACGTCCGACATGGGCCGCAATCCGGGGCTGGAGTACAGGGTCAGATGCAACGCCGCGCCCTTCAGAAGCAGAAGGGGCATTCCTTCGTCGGCAAAGCCCCTGGCGATCGCCGCGAAACTCCGCAGCCGATGGGACGTTCCAGAAGCGACCTGTGTGGCTTGTTCCTGCAGGCGCAGGCGCGCCGGCAGGGGCGGTTCCATGCGATGACGGGCGGCCGATTCCAACAGAAGACCGGCCAGGCCCTCCCGTCCGGCAGTCTCCGCCAGGAAAGACCATTCCCGCGACCCGGCGGTGGGGAACTCTCCGCCCGCCAGGCAGCGGGCGAGCCGCATCATGGCTTGTCCAGGCGGGCCCATACGGGTGTTATCGGTCAGGCGGGCGGTGGAGCCGATTTCGTGTCCAACCGGACGCGGCCCAGCAGGACCGTCCGGGAGGCAATCGGCAGATTCTGCCGATCGGCGAGGCGGCCCGACGAACCCGCACGGCGAACCTGCTTCATTTTGCCAGGGCACAGTCCGATAGGAACCGAGAAAGGACGCGATTCGGCTCCACGGTGGCGTACATGGAATCAGAATCACTGGAAACGAACAGACCGACGGTCTGGCCCGGGCCACGGTGCGGGCCGGACTCCAGGTCACAGGTCAGCCGGCGCGAGCTGATGCGAAAGGGTGCGAAACTCGTGTTCGTTGCTCCCGTGCTGAGCACATTTTTCGCGCACGATGCCTTCGCGGCCGGCAGTCGGCACAGTTGTTATCCGGCGGGACACCCCTGCGGCATCGGTCACAACCTTGAGTGCTGCCCCGGGCTGACGTGCCAGGGAGCGGAACCGGCGAAGGTCTGCATGTAGAGCAGTGCGCCAGGGTTTCTGTTTGCCGGGTCGCCGCCAAGGCAGGACCCAGACATGGTTCGATTACTCGTATGGATGATCGTGGCGTTGGCCGGCTGCGGGGCCTGGGTGATGGGCACTCTGGCCATGCAGCATGACGGCGGCTGGCAGGCTGTCGCGGGCGGCACAGGCTTTTTTCTGCGGCTCTGCGAATCGCAGGCGATCCCAAGCGCCAGTTGCGCGGACGTGGTGGGCAGCCGATGGGGGTCTTTTGATTTCCATGTCGGCTCGCGCGTGGTCACCGTGCCGACGTCGCTGATCGGGTTGAGCTGGTTCGCGTCTGTGGCCATCTGGTTCACGATGGTCGGTCGGGTGCCCGCCTGGTCACGGCGGCTGTGGCGATTGGTGCTGCTGCTGTCTCTGGGGGCGGTGCTGGTATCCGTCATTTTCTTTGTCATCATGGTGTTTGTCGTGGGCGGGTGGTGTCCACTGTGCGCGCTGGCCCACGCGTTGAATCTTGCCATCTTCCTGGCTTTGCTGACGCTGCGCCGGGTTTCGCGCTCACGAACCGTCCGACGCACCGCAGGAGGGCTGACCGACCCGCCGGTTGTCACCCGGATCCAGCGACGACTCTCCGCGGCCGCGTTCGCCACCTGCTGCCTCGCCAGCCTGGCCATGTGGTCGTATTTTGATGCGGTCAGCGAGGCTCGCCGGCAATGGCGCAAGGTGTTCGGGCTCAACCAGGCCATGGCCGCCCTTCAGGAAGACCGTGGTTTCGTGCTGCGCGAGTACTACGCCCAGCCGGCAGTGGCCATTCCGCCGCGCTCCACCGACGCCTCCTGGCGAACAACGCACGCCGATGCGGGCGAGGCGGACATCGTGCTGTTCGTGGATTACGACTGCGGCGGTTGCGCCTGTTTCGAAAGCCGCAGGGAACGCATGTTCCACGACGCCTTCGGCCCGGACGTCCGCGTGAGCATCCGCCACCTGCCCTCAGCACGGCCTCAGGCACAGCAGGCGGCGAACAGCGCTTCTACGGTGCCGGATCTGCCGGTGTCCCGGGCGGCTCTTGCGGCCGAGGCGGCGCGTTTGCAGGGCGGGCAAGCGGGCTTCCTGCGAATGCACCATTTGCTGTTTGCACACCGGCGTGATCGGTCCGGCCGCGACTACCCCGCGCTTGCCCGTGAAGCGGGGCTGGACCCGAATCGCTTCCTCGCCGACATGGACAGCGACGCCGTGCGGCGGTTGGTGCAGGAAGACGTGGCAGCCGCCCGCCAACTCGGTCTGACGGAGGCGCCGGGCGTTTTTTTTAAGGGCCGCCGTGTGCCGGATCTCTGTGTGAACAGCCCGGTGTTCTGGACCGCGGTGGCCGCCGATGCGGCCGACGTATGGACCCGATCGCAACTGTCCGGTGTCTCCCCCGTCTTCCTTACCGGGAAGCCGATGGACGACCCGGGGGACCAGTCTGAAGACCTCGACGCGGCAGAGGACGACCTGCCGGAAGCCGGACCGCCTGCCGACATCTCAACCTCGTCGGGCGGCCTGTCGGACACGGAGTGGGTCGGCCCGCCCGCGGAGCTTGCGCCGCCGCCGACCATGCCGGTCGATTCGATCAGCAGTGATTCCCCCCTCGGAGAGCATGGCATGGACTCCCAGAGCAGTATCTTCGCTGCGAACTGCGCCCCGGCCGAGCGACGGCCGGTTCGCATGGACACCGTCAATGTGCACGAACTGGACGGAGAAGCGCTCATCTTCGATCCCGGTACCGGCGACACGCATCGGCTCAACGAAACGGCCCTCCTGATCTGGAATTGCTGCGATGGCACGCACGACGTGACCGAAATCGCCCGGGCACTGGCGGAGGTCTACGAGGTCAGTGCGGAGGAGGCGCGCGATCACGTGGATCGGATACTCAAGGATTTTGACGACCGGGGCCTGCTTCTCATTGATGAATGACGCCGTCACAAGCCGGAGAGGGGGAATGAAGGCGTCACCGCGCGTCCCGACGAGGCATTTCCGTATCGGCGTGGTCCCCATTTCCCTGACGACCGGCGTCCGTCCTCTGATGGACGAGTACGCGTCGCTCTACCGTGCCTACGAGACGGCCCGGGCGGATTCCGCTGCCATCCGGGTCGACGTGTCTCGCTCTGGCGTGTCGTTCAAACACCGGCGGCGGTACCGCGTATCCGCAAACGGGCAGCTCCAGTTCGAACCGCGTCGTTTTGAGGAAGTGCTTCCGTACGTCGAGTGGACCCTGAACTGGCACGTGCCGAACCTCCTGCCCGACTGCCTGCAGTTTCATGCGTCCGCCGTGGAAGTCGATGGGCAGGGAGCGATCCTGCCCGGAGAATCGGGTGTCGGCAAATCCACCCTGACGGCCGGGCTTCTGGCCGGCGGCGCCCGGTATTTGTGCGACGAGTTCGCCCTCGTGGATACGCGGACAGCCCTGTTGCAGCCGTATCCTCGGGCCCTCTGCATCAAGAAAGCCGCGCATCCGGCGGTGCGGAAGCTTGGTCTGCGGTTGCACGGTCGGCGGCGTCATGTGAAATCGGCCAAAGGCACGGTGGGCTTTCTGGACCCCCTTTCCGTGAGGCCGGACGCGGTCGGCCATCCAGCGCCGGTGCGGTTCATCATCTTCCCCCGGTACACGCCGGGAGCCGAACCCGCGTTGATTCCCATCCGTCGGGCGGACGCGGCGTTCGCATTGCTGCCCACGTGCTTCAACCTGCTGCGCTGCACCCGGCCAGGCGTGGAGATGGTCGCCTCGCTGGTTCGATCGGCGTCCTGTTACCGGCTGACAGTCGGAGATTTGTCGCACACCTGCGCCCAGGTGCTGGATCTGCTGCGCGGTCGGGCGACCTTCTCGGCCCTGTCGGCCTGACTGCGAAGCCCCGCTGGGAATCCTCAGACAAAGCTGTGCTGTAGCGAGACCAGGCACAGGATAGGCCTTCCCATACCGTTGGGACCGCTGGTCCATCCGGCCGGCTTCAGCCGGCCACGCCGGCGTGTATTCCAGCCGGGCGACGGCGCTGCCGTCCGCGCTGCCCACGCCGACGACGGAGTGGTTCCCGCCGAGCAGGTAGTACGAGGTCTGCCCGGCCCGCAGGCCGGTGGCCTTGAACGTGGTCACGTGCTCATGGACCCTTGACGTGCGGGGCGGCTGTCCACGCCTTGCCCAAACACCATGAATTCAGGGTACAAGGTTACAGGTGCTGTATCAGTTGGGATATGGTTTTCCTCTTCTGATCTGGCATCAGGTTATCCCAGCGAGTGTGCGTAACTCGCGGCAACTCTTCTGTCGAGTATTCCGCAGGTTCAGTTGGCCCGAAGCTGACAGCATCCGAGCCACATCGCAGGCAACGCGTGGTACCAGTCATCTCATAGTTCGATCCGTCGGGCGCCAGATCGCAGATCTTGCCGAAGGCGTAGTCAAAGACATCGAGTTGCCTGGCCAGAGGTGTGGCTGGCGGCAGTTCTTCGGCAACAAGCCGAGACACCTCGGTGAACGCCGGATCGTTGCTGCAATCCACTAACGCGGGTAGATGGCTTTGAGTGCTCAGAAGCACACGGAACCCCCCGTTTGCGGAGTCGCTTACCGTCCGAAACTCATGGCCACACATTCGGCATCTGTTCCAAAACACCAACAATCGCAAGGAGGTCATGGTCCTGGGCTCACCATCTGCGGAACAAGAATGATATGTTTCAATCAAAGTGAGACATTCTGCCGCTTTGGATAAGTGACGGTTTCACTCTCCGTCCAGGGCGGCGGGCCCTTCGATGAACGGATGGGGGCTCTTCATGCGTGTTCCGTCGCTCGCAATCGAAGAGCCGCCGCACGGCCTCACTGCGAAGCAACGGGAACCGCCCGCACTTTCGGGCAACCGGGCTCAGATGGGTGAGCCGGAGCCGAGGATGAAAAACATCCAGAGAAACATTCCGACGAAAATCGAAATCGCCAGAGACATACGCACACTCCTGGACTGGCCGTGCCGCTCGGGACGAGTCAGGGGGAAGGATGAAAGGCCTTCCGCACCTCCTCCAGCGTGTCCACGATCTCAAACCACGTATTCAGATTGGTAACCTCGAACACGCCTGATACGAATGGAGTCGGACCCACCAGAATCGCCCGCCCTTTGGCCAGCCGCGCCCGCGTAACCACGTTGATCAGCGAGGTCAGCCCGCTGGAATCGATGAACTCCACCTGCCGCAGGTCAATGGCCAGGCGCGAATCCGGTTCGGCCACCAGAGGATGCAGTTCTTCCAGAAAGGTGATGGCATC
>JBPOIK010000056.1:0-2775 GCA_052034525.1 Planctomycetota bacterium | reverse complement strand
TTTGCGTTGGGCGGGGGTGGGGGGAGTGGCGACTCGAGCAGCCTGGACGGCGACACCGCCATGATCGTTTCGGCCCTGGCGGAGTTGGGAGAGGACACCACGGAAGAACCGCTGTCCAAAGCGCTCGATTGGCTGGCCGATGAGCGCCGCCCGCCGGAAGAGCAACCCGCCACCACCGACGCAGTGGCCAGACGGTTGTACTGCCTGACCCGGCACGGCGACCCGAAAAAGCACGGACGGACGATGGCCCGGGATCTGGATTGGCTGGTGCGGGCCCAACTGGCCGATGGCGGCTGGGCGGAGACGAGCCCCGTGCGCGAACCGCATGAGGAAGCGTCCTCCGAGCCGCCCCGGTTGCAATCCGATCACGCCAGCTCCATCAACGCCATCGAAGCGCTGCGGGCAGCCCACTTCGCGGGCCGGCCAGTGGACATCAAAGTCTGGCGGTCGGCTGCGGGATACTGGGTTGACTCGCAGCACAACAGTGGCGGATTCACCGGGACGATGCCTTCCTACGGCGGAGTGGGCGAAGTGCCGACGCTGGGCCGCACGGCTGCCGGCCTGTGCGGGCTGTTGTCTACGCTCGATGTGGCGCAAGGGCTGCTCGCCCGCAACTGCGGTCAGTTCCGGGCCAATCGCCGCCAACTGGATGGGATCGGCGCCGCGTGGAACTGGCTGCTGGGCAACTATGCATTTAAACTGGAGCGCGACAGCGCCACGTTTGTGGAACAGTTGGCGGACGAGGAGTGGGCCCGGGGAGACTCTCCGTTTGAGCGAGCGTACAGCCTGCTCGACGCTTCCAGAATCACGGGACGAGACCGGCTGGCGAATCAGAACCTGTTCCGGACCGAAGCGCAGAATCTCCTGCAGTACTACGATCGGGCCAGCGGCGTGTTTGCCAACAGCCTGGCAGTGACCGGCAGCACACTGGAATTGCTGGCGGCCGTGCATGCGCCCACCATGCTGCAACGGCTGATCGCCGGCGGGGACGGATACTCCACCTACCGGGGCGATGCGGAACACGTGGTCCAGTTCGTCTCGAGAACACGCAAACGCTCTCACAACTGGCGTGAGATCTCCATTGACCGGCCAATGGATGAGCTGGCCAAAGTGCCGATCCTTTATCTGAGCGTCGAGTCGATGCCCGATTGGAGCGACGAGGACTGGGGCCGGCTGCGCGATTACTGCTTCGAAGGCGGGGTGATGGTGGTGAGCGCCTTCGGCCAGGACGCGGCCCTTTCGGACGGCCTGGAGAAGCGGGTAGCGGCCCTGTTCCCGGAATACAAGGTTCGGGAGATGGCGTCGGACGACCCGTTGCTGAGCGTGGAAGGCGAAATCAGGATCGAACCGCCGTTGCGCGTGATCGGCAACGGGCTCAAGGACTTCGTGTTCTTCATCCCGCCGGACTGGCCGTGCGTCTGGCAGATGTACCAGACGCAGGAACATCCCGAGGCATTCGCGTTCATGAACGCCCTGCTCACCTACACCACGGACGGAGAGCCGATTCCCGGCGCGTATGATCCGTCCCCGTATGCCGCGGGAGCCGAAAGCAGTCGCACGCTGCGGATGGCCTGCCTGGAGGTCGGCGGGACGACGCCGGCCTACCCGGACTTCCTGGAGAGTGTCAACCGCCTGATGCAGACACACTACCGCGTGAACGTGGAAGCGGCCACGTTCGCCGACGGCCAGCCGCCGCCCATTTTATTGTGGGTGGTGGCCACCGGCACCGCCGATTGGACTGCGGACCAGCAGGCAATCCTCCGCGCGGCCCTGGAGAACGACACATATCTGTTCATGGACACGGCCGCAGGCCGCCCCGCGTGGGCGGAGTTCTTCGAGGCGTCCCTGCGGACCCTCCATCCGGAGCTGACGATCAAGCCGCTTCCCTCGCTGCACCCGGTGTACACCGGGCAGATTCGCGGTACGCAGGGGTTTGACGTCAGACAGGTTCCTGTGCGCAAGGCCCTGTACCACAAACGGTTCCGGGAAGATGAGGACAAGGATGCCATCCGGACGGGCCGGTGCGACCTGTACCGACTGCTGCTGCGGGACCGAGAGGTCGGGATCCTCTGCAAGCACGACATCTGTTCGGGTGTAGGAAACATGCGGTATCCCGATGTGCGGGGGCCGGTTCCCGAATGGTCCCGGCGACTGGCCATGAATGTCGTGCTTCGTTCCATGGAACGCAGGCTGGCCGCGCCCGGACAGGAGGTGAGGAGCAAGCCGGGGGGTGGCAAGTCCAGTTGGTGGGTCGAACAGATAGACAAGGCAAAGAAGGCCCTGGGGCCTAACAGGTAGGGACACACGATCATGCTCGGGCGAATTGTGGCGGCTTCGATTCTGATCTTCGCAACCACCGTATGTGCGGACAGCATTCTGCTGGACGACGGAACGACGGTCAGCGGCACCATCATCCGTGAGGGTCGCACGCGCATCGTCATTCAGACGGAGTTCGGACGCAAATCCATCCCCAAAAGACGCATCAAATCCATGGTGCGGGATGCGGATGTTTCGCTGCCGCGGGGCACGCTTCCGGAGGTGGTCCAGCATTTCGAAAACCTGGACGTGCTGAGTCGGGAGGTGATCAACGCCCGCGCGCTGTACGCCCTGGGTCGATACGACCAGATCGTCCCGCGCCTTTCCCCGCTGCTCAGCGCGGAGGACCAGCGGGATGAGCAATACCAGGCGCGATGGCTGATCATCCAGGCGCAGGAGCGCCTGGGCGACTTCGATTCGGCGATCGCCCTGTTGAAAGAAATGAAAACCGCGGGTCGG
>JBPOIK010000106.1:0-2742 GCA_052034525.1 Planctomycetota bacterium | reverse complement strand
CGCTCCGCCCGCCTGCTCATTGGTGCGCCCGACAGCCGCCTGACTCCTCCTTCGTCGGAGACAGGCGGCCCCGGGCGTCCTTTTTCCCTCGTCGGGGCGACACGTGCGTGACGCCCCGCCTCGGCGGTCGCCGTGACTCGCCCTCCGCGACGCTCCGGACGAGACACGTCTCCCTTTTCGCGCCCTCGCCCTCGAGACCGCTGACGCGGACTCCAGGGCGCCGGACGGCCTCTCCCTCCGGTCGCGACCGTCCGGTCGGGCGCTTCCCCCTATCCTCCATTCTGCGTGCCGGATGCTTCTTTCATCTTCGGGACGCGATCCCTCACAGAAAATTTCATCAGGGCTGTCTCTCAAGTGAAATACCATCAAGGAGGTGTCCCATGAATCCAGTCAATATCCACCAGACCCTGGCCAGTCTCCGCTTTCTCCACGACTTCGAGCGGGCCTTCCGGATTATCACCCGGCAGGGTGCGCAGAGAGATCAGATTGAAGCTGTAAAGCGGGTGAAAGGAGGTGAAAACGATGAAGCTCACGCAGGTCAACAGTCAGAGGCTGAGGGAACTGAAACCTACCCTCCGTCTCCCCATGAACAGGATCGTCAATGACATCCTGGAGAAGTACTTCAATCATCAGCTCAAGGAGGTAGCGGCCATGAAAGTCACGGAAGTCGAAGTCATGGTTTCTAAAAAGAAAAGTGTCAATTTCAACTCCTGCTGCGTATCCTACACGGCCCGGGCGACGCTGGACGAAAACGATCCGGGTCATCTGGAGGCGCTATCCGCCCTGAAGGATCAGCTCGTCGTCAGGGTCCAGGACGCCCTGAACGGAAAACGGAACGGCAACGGCCAAGGTCAGCTCGGTCCCGGAGATCAGACTGAGCAGGAAGGGGCCAACACACAGGTGGATGGCCATGAATAAACTATCACCCTACATCGAAGCAATCGAAAGGAGGAACGAACCATGATCAACACAGTCACCATCGTCGGCAATCTGGGGCAGGATCCGGAAATCCGGTACACCGCGAGCGGCGTCCCCGTCGCCAGCTTCACCGTCGCGGTCAACGAAGTTTACAAGGGGAAGGACGGCCAGAAGGTCAAAAAGGTCCACTGGTTTCGGGTCTCGGCCTTCCAGCGCCTGGCGGAGGTCATCGGCGAATACTGCGCCAAGGGTTCCAAGGTCGGCGTCCGTGGTCAGTTGCAGCAGCGAACCTGGCAGGACAGCGAGGGTTTGAACCACAACCTCGTGGAGATCCGGGCGCGGGAGCTTGAACTCCTGAGCGGCAAAAACGGCAATCCCGCCACAACGGATGAGGACGTCCCCGCCGCTGCCGAGGACGATGAGATTCCCTTCTGATCCCGCAAGCAGCCCACCCATGAAAGGCATCCCGGTCAATTCCGGCGATGCCTTTTTTTATTTCGGGTTATGCCATATTCATCCTTTGTAAAATCAAGCAAATAGTGGTATTTATCAACGCAACCGCTGCCGCCTTGTATCGCTATGAAATCGTGGAGAAAGAATCCGGCATGATCGATAAATAATACGACTCCCCTTTGTCGTTTGGGCCTTGAGTAGGTGATCCGCCGCCGTTAAGATCGGCCGGTACGATCACCGGAAAGGACAGACCAGGACTGATTAACGCCATGCGCATCGACCTCTTGGAAGCCTTCGGGCTGGACCCGAACGTCATCGCCATCCTGAAAGAGAAATACGGCGCAGAGCTCCTCCCCATCCAGGAGCGGGCTTTCAAGGAATATCAGATCCTCAACGGCGGCAACTTCCTCCTCTCCGCCGTCACCTCCTCCGGCAAGACCCTCGTCGGCGAGATCCTCGCCCTCCACTACGGCAGCAAGGGCAAGCGCGTCTTCTACCTCGTCCCCACCAAGGCCCTGGCGGAAGAAAAATTCGAGCAATTCCACGAGGACTATGAAAAGGCAGGCATCCAGACCGTCATCTCCACTCACGACCGCCGGGAATACGACGAACGCATCGAGGGCCGCCGCTTCCACATCGCGATCATCGTCTACGAAAAGCTCCATTCCCTCCTGGTCGGCAATCCCAAACTCATCAACGACATAGGCCTCGTCCTGGTGGACGAGCTGCAATACCTGACCGACGAAGAACGGGGACCGGTACTGGAACTCCTCCTCACACGCATTCTCCTGAATCCGAAACAGCCCCAGCTCGTGGGACTCTCCGCCGTCCTGGGGAAGAGCGAGGCCCTGGCCCAATGGCTCCGGGCGAAAATGATCCGGGAGGAAAAGCGGCCAGTGGAGCTTCGCCAGGGCGTCTTTTTCGACGGTAAATTCCGCTACCGGGAATTCAATAGCGGCATCGAGGGCGAAGAGGAGTGGTTCCCCCTCAAGTCCGAAACGGAAGCAGGTCAGTACGTGGAGACGGCCAAGTTCCTTGTGGAAGACAAGGGCGAACAGACCATCATCTTCCTGCCCGACAAGCCCACGACGGAAGCCCTGGCCCACCACCTCTCCCATGCCCTGAATCTCCCGCCCGCCGCCGACGCCATCGCCGAGATGAACGCTTTGGAAGAGAGCGTCTCCAAGGACATGCTCAGTACCTTTCTGAGCAGCGGCGTGGCCGTCCACAACGCCGACCTCTCCTGGGAGGAGCGGGACATCGTCGAACGCTACACCCGCAAGGGCGAAATCCGCGTCCTGTGCACGACTACCACCCTCGCCGTAGGCCTCAATCTCCCCATGAAAAACGCCATCGTGGCGCCGCTGCGCT
>JBPOIK010000203.1:0-7245 GCA_052034525.1 Planctomycetota bacterium | reverse complement strand
ACCGGCGTTTGACCCGTTTCCGGACTTGTGGTTAAATGCGCGGCTCTCGGCGGGCGGTTAGCTCAGCGGTAGAGCACTGCCTTCACACGGCAGGGGTCACTGGTTCGATCCCAGTACCGCCCACCACCTGAATGTAGCAATCATGCGGCTTTTCAGGTTAGCGATCACTCACAGAGCCGGCCTGTACGGAAATTCTTACGGAAATCTGCCCTGATCGGGGCATTCAGGCTTCGTGACCGGGTGATCAGCGTTGCCTCAGAAATCCAACGCCCAAGGGGTTTTCACCGGATCAAATTCCTCGGCACCGTATCGCATGACCCGTTGCAGGTACCACACCGCTCGATGTGCGGCGAGGCAACGGGCGATCTTCTCTTCATAGGTCTCGGCCTCGGGCAGCAGTTTGAGCTTTGGTAGCCAATATCCGGCGCGGTCGTCCTCCCAACAATCACCGCAGGCCCTGACTTCTCCGGCGAGTGCATGGTGATAGCCGATGGCGGCCTCGGCATTCCGTACCGCATCTTCGAGCAGCACGAGCATGAGTGTAAGATCGTGCTTGTTGTCCGAATGGGCGGCCTCTGCGGCGATCGCATCGAACGCACTGGTGAATCTGCTCAGAATTTCCTTCATGCTCGTCTCCGTTTCATAACCAAGCGGCGGCACATTCCAGCATCGTCTGATCATGCAGGTCCAGAACATTGCGGAATGGCTTCTGATAGCCGCCGGCCAAATTCCACACCACGGGCACGCCACGCTCACGCAGACCAGCGAACACGAGGCGATCACGCCTGCGCATCTGGTCGCTTGTCAGCCAACCACCCAGAGGGTCATTGATGTGCGGATCGGCGCCGGCCTGATAGAGCACCACATCGCAGCCGTTGAAGGCGTCCAGCGTGCTGGGGATGGCTCTCAGCCAGCGTTCGGCATCGCCACTACCGGGATGCCCGCGATGAACGACACGTGAGTTCAGGTCGAGGCGGCGGATGATGTCGTCCGTGCCATCCCCATAGTGCTGGTCGAAATCGAGCACGCCGACACGCACGCCGGGCATGTTCAGTGCGGCGATCATCAGGCCGTTCAGCGAGCAGAAACCACCCACACGGGCATGGCCGGCATGGTGGAAACCGCTGGTCGGACTGACCGCACCGATGCCGTTGGCCAACGCCTCACCGGCTGCGGCGAGCATTGAGCCACTGGTGAAGGGCAGGGATGCCGCGAGGGCCGGCGAGTGGTTGCCGTGGCCGTTGCGAATGGTGCCGTCGAGCAGATCATCAACGAACCGGGCATCGTGCGCCAGCTTGATCTGCTCGCGGGTGACGGGTTCAAAGGTGCGGATGTTGAGCGGCAGGTCGAGTTGCTGCCACGAGGCAAGCGCTGCCGAAGGCTTTGCGGCCGATGGACTGTAGCCGCCGGAATCGGCGACCATCTCCGGCCGGAAGAAGACGTTGATGGCGCCCTTAGTGGGACGCCTGGGTGAAGGTGTTCATGGTTGTTTTTCCTGTTGATCGTCGGAGCGGAATGCCCGAATCGAGGCTGAACTGTAACACAAAGACTGTACATTGTCAAGTCTTTGTGTTACATTGACGGTATCTGAACAAAGCGGAGCAGGTATGGGTGAGCGGATTGAAGAGGCTCTGAAGCTGGTCGAGGCCGGCTTGCCGGTAGCCGAATCAGCCAAGATCGCGGGCATCACCCGGAGCGCGGTCTATCAGGCGTTGGTGTCGCGCAAGGGCAAGGTCGGCCGGACCTGTTCCGAGTGCGGGACACCCTTGCCGGAAGATGCCAAGGCCAGCGCCAAGACCTGTAGCGGCGCCTGCCGTGCTGCGCGCATGCGCCGGCTCAAAGGCAAAGCCGCGAAGTTGAAAGCAGAGCGTATCGCGCAGGAAGTTGAGCGCATCCGTGCAGGTAGATCGCGCTCACCTGACTGACCGCTCGACCTCAACCTGCACCCTCTGCCCTGCTGCTCTCTGCTTATCCACACCTGGCACTTCAGCCACACTCAGCCTTGCCCACTCTGCAAAACCACACTCCGACCCCCACACACCCCCGCTGCGCGCGGTCGGCTATGAAGTACGGGTCCCCCGCATGGATTTTTTCTCAAAATGGAATTCGGCCAAGCCGGAATTCACACAGACCCCAGGCGGGTGGTGGTGGGGTCTCTTCAGGCAGGAAATCGAGGGGGGTGGCCGATTTTTTCTCAACCCCGATTTTGAAAATTGTCGGAACTTACACGCTGCGCTTCGTGCGCCAGTCCGCTTCTGGGGAGACGGAATGCCCACTATTGCACTCCGGAATGTCGTCACGATGCGTACCGCTCGCGGAAGAGATTCCCGCCGCTGTCAGCATTGCGGCTTGCCGCTTGCGGCATCCAAGCGATTGAACGTTATGCCTGTCGGCAAGCCGCGCGGCGAGGATCGGGCATACCCAAGCGCAAGGCGCATCAGGCGCGCGAGCATGGCACGCATCGGCTCAGCGGATACCGGGTGCTCGAAATCGACACCCTGGCCGCCAAGCTGTTCATTGTCGAGCATGCGCGCGCGGGCGAGACCGGTGCAATCTACCGGGCGGCCAACTGGCAGGAGTTGCCCAGCCGTGGCGGCATCACCCACACTGAATACCGGCGACCGGATGGTGTGCCCGTCAGCGAGCGCGCAGCGCTGGTCTCGTTGGGCTGGCGCCGGGAGTTGGTGCCAAGGAAGCGGCGGTTTGTGCGCGGCCTTTAGCGCCGCCGCCACTCCCAAGGCGGAACCGGCTCGGGATCACTCCATAGTCCGACGCGCTTCGCCTTGGCCTCATGCTCGGAGAACTCGTAAGCGCAGCGATCCTCGGGTGACTGCTCGTTGGCATATTTCCGAAACCACCACGCCAAGCCAACGGTGATCTGCGCGTGCCCGGCGTCAAGGGTCATGGGGCATGTCGGACAATCCGCCGGCTGAACCCAGACCTTGCCGACGATGCGGCCGTAGCGGTCACGCTTTTCCCACTCGACGCGCACATCCTTCCCGAAGACCATGCGGGAGAGGTTCTGCTTCGATCGCTCACCGAAGGGCTGGGCCTTCTCCGGGGCGTCGATGGCTTGGAGGCGAATCTTGTGTTGCTGGCGGTCGGCATCGAGCACGGTCACGGTGTCGCCATCAGCTACGCCGACCACGCGGCCGGTGAGGGTGTCGGCGTGGGCGCCAAAGGCCAAGAACAGAAGCAGGGCGACGGGCGTCAGCATCCTCATCATCGCCGCAGCGTGCCCTTGATTTCGTAGTGCCCCGAGGGCCGCTTGTTGATGTCGTAGGCGACCAGGCTGAAATCCACGTATTTCTTCTCGGCATAGAGCGCCACGCGCCCGGTCATCTGCCGGTTGTACCCTGGATAAGTGCATTTCGAGAGCGTGACATCCAGTTCGGTGATTGTCGGGACCATACCGGGTTTAGCAATCCCTTTCAGCACGCACCCGGATTCGCCGGCGCTGCCGGTTACCTTGCCCTGCGGGTTGATGTCGATCACGAACGGGCCGACCGCGTGCGCCTCGCTGACAACGGTACTGTTGGCCTTGGCCATGAACTGAACCTGCCCGCGCCAAGTGCCGTTGGTGGTCGAGTACGCGCTATTGCCCACGTCGCCGATCACCTTCGGGTTGTTGCCGGTCGGCACTGAAGGGGGCGGTTCAGCGACACAGGGGCGATCCTGAAAGATGGTCTTCCCGTTCTCGACGCAGCGGTATTGGGCGAGGGCCAGCGGTGCAACAAACAGGCTGACGATGAGCAGGGCGATTGACTTCATGGGGGCGTATCCTGATGGAATGGCCTGATGCTAACCCAGTTCAACTGTCCGACACGCCCAGCATCGGGCTTCTGCCCGATGACCGGAATCATGCTCTGCGGCGCGATGTTGTAGCGCAGGCCGAACTCCGGGCATGAGAGCAACTTGAAGTGCTCGATCAGTTCGGCGGCTGTGGTATTGAGGGCATAGCGTCCGCACATGGGTTATGCGCACTGCGCTATTGAAGAAATGCAGTCCGAATTTATCCCAATGAGGATTACGCAACTTTCTTTGACCACCTTATGCCTCGGCACTATTTAATTTCTATGGGTGGAATTTCCATCGCGTGAAACTTATCCAACAACTCAAATGTACTCTCTTCAATTGCTTCGATAGTGAGTGGTATGTAGCCGCCAACGACTATGTCGCGACCGAGTTTTAGCTCGTTTCTCGGATACATTCCCGATACCTGCATCGCCTCTCCGGGGATTGCGTCCAATAGCATCTTTGTTACAACGTGGGTTACCCAAATTAAATATTTTAATTGGTCCCGCAGAAATTGTTGAGCATGCACACTTGGTTCCCCCCAGATATATTTTGCAGCACTGTCCGCTTCAGGATTTGATGGGAGCAGGAGAACGATCCCAACTATACCTTCATCATTTCGGAATAGGGTCACTTCCGATGCGACGAGCGCGTGATGTTGAGCGGCATCGGGAGTGTTGGGAGGGGTGGCGGTCGCGCAAGTATAGCCGGGTGACATGACGGGCGGGAAATGAGTAGAATCCAAACTGGTCAGACCAATTTTAGGAGTATGCGTGATCGGGTATCATGTTCGTATATTAGAGGCGGCTAATTTTCTCGGTTGCAGCAAGCAAACGGTGCGAAAACGCATCGAAGAGGGGCTTCTAGAAGGCAAGACCTACGGTCCAAGCCTGTTCTCGCCGATCATGATTCCGACCGAGCAGGTTGCCGCTCTGATCAACACCCGCCGGCTCATGGTTTTCTGCGACGACATGACCGCGAACAGAGAGGCAGCGGATTGGAACGTCCAGATTCAGGAAGTGATCACCCGTGCTCAGGCATTGGAGAAGGTGATCGGCCGAGAGCCGATTGTCGAAATGTTGGGCAAGTTCGGGGTGCAGCGCTTCCACGACCTGCATCCGAACCAATTGCGTTCGGTGTGGGGAGCGCTGTTCAGACTGACCGTTGGCAGGAAGCCCTACGTTCGCAATCAAGGCTACTCTGTCGCCGAAGAGGGGTTGGAGAGGCGCCGGCTGAAGCGGGCCGCCAATCGTGAGCACCCTGGCCAGCGCGGCCGGCCGCGTGCTCCAACAGGCACGCCAGAGCAGGAAGAAAAGCGCGAGCGGCAACGGAAGAACAACGCCACATGGCATCAGCGGGCGCGTGAAGCACTGAAGCGGGAGCGGGAGCGGGAGCGCTTGCCGCCGGAACCGAAGCGCCTTGACCAGAACAGCCTGGCGCGCCGCAACAAGCAAAAAGCAGCCTTGGCCCATAGCGCGGACCTGAAGGCACGCGCCCGAGACCCTTGGGAAATCGAGCTTGCCGAGCAGGGTGCCAGAGAGAAGTTGCTCGCTGAACTGCGCCGCAAACAACCCTGAGCGCTTCATTTCCGGCGTCCTGCGGGGCGATCGGCTCGTGAGTGGCACTCCGGTATTCCCGAGCCTCTGAACGCCTCTGAGAGCGTAGAATCTGACACCCTGCAATACAGGGGGTCGAGAATGACACACACCGCCTTCCGCCGTCGCGTTTCCAATGCGCTCTATGAAGACACCGCTCGGGTCGTCGAGTTGATCCGGCGCTACAGCCACCCAGGCTGTCCGCCGCATGTTGATCAGATCGACAGGCCGGAAGATTTTCTTCATGCGATGTTCAACTTGGACAACACGCTCAATGTGCCGTCGCGTTCCTGCACCACGGCGTAGCGCCGGTTGCCGTCGGCCGCCAGTGCGTCGGCCAAGGTCCGGCCCGCTGGATCGCGAAACTGCTGCAACATGGACTGCGGCAGCACAAGTGGAACTTCCGCCGGGTAAAGCGCCACACGATCGCCGGGCTTGAGGATGGCCTTGCGCAGGATGCGGAGTGCTTCGGGATGGCCGGCAAGAGACTCAAGTGGTTCCTGCACGAAGCGCGCCCGGTCCCATTCGAGCGAGGCGATCTGTGGAATGCCCGCGACCGCCAGTTGGAAGTCAAGCTGTCTGCGCTGGCGTTCGGTCAGGATGAATTCGTGCTGCGCGGCGATCTGGTTCGACACATGCACCAGTTGCTCGGCGAGGCGACGCAGGCGAGCGCGGGGCCGGCGAGACGGCGGCTTGATCGGCTTCAGCCCGACGGACCGCAGCATGGTCCCGAGCCAGTATTCGACGCATTCGACGATTCCGCGCCACTGGCGTTGGACATCCGGCAACCATACCTGCGTGAGGCACGGGCCACTGAGGTCCAGTTCGGCGCCGCGCTGGCGTAGCTCATGCTCGAAAGCATTTTCCAAAGCAAACGGCACGCGATCTGGCTCGGGCAGTTGCATTTGGGCGATGACCTCTCCGGTCGAGAGAACTTGGATGCTGACCGATTGTTCCCGGCGAGTGAAGTTGTGAAGGATGGCGGGGGTGTTCATTTGGTTTTGCCTTTCTGCTCCAACCTGCTTTTGGCGAATGCGATCTGCTCGGGCGTGATGTAGCTGGTCGAGCCATCGAGGTCATGCCGGAGCGACGATCGTATAAGCGTTTGCTGATATAGCTCCCGCTGGCACCAGACCGTGAGGGCGCGCTTGATCTCGGAATGAGTCAGGTCAAGCCGGTCGCGCAGCTTCTTGTGGATGCCGATGGCCAAGGGCAGCGGAGCGGCCGGATCGAAGAGTTTGGGATAGGTGGTCGCCAGGATTCCGAAGAGTTCGGCGATGGTTCGGCGCGATGGTGCAGGATTGACCTCCCGGCTTGCAGCAGGGCCTGAATTTGCCACGATCGGCGCTTGGGTGGGTGGTAGAGCCACCGGCGGCTTCTTGAGCCTCAGCGTGCCGGAAATTCTCGGGGTCGTCATGCTGCCACCTGCTCAGACGCCGGCTTTGGCAGCCGCCTCTTTTGGAGAGGATGACTGAATAGACAATGCGGCGCAGATGACTTCGTGCAGCGAGCCGGTGACGCGCTTGATGCCGAGGTAGTTGCGCATCATCTGTTGCAGAGTATCGGTTCTGATCACGCGCTCGTTGTATGGCTTGGTGTCGTCGAGCATGATGCAGAGGTCTTCGCTCCGATCAACTGCGATTTTGTCTCGATAGGCGCTCACGAAACTTGAGGCCAACTCCAATTCGTGTGTGCTGGCCAGCGGGATGTACCACTTGAGGTGGTACATGGCCGTCGCGTTACCGATGGCGTGGGGGAAGTAGAGCTTCATCTTTTTGGTGGGTCTCATGGTTGTTGGTGCTCCTGTGGGTTGAGGCGAAGCTGGTTGGAAATCTAGGATGGTCTTCTCCGGCGA
>JBPOIK010000090.1:0-7362 GCA_052034525.1 Planctomycetota bacterium | reverse complement strand
ACCCGGGCGCCGCGCTCGTATGAAAGCGACGTCCGCATCCGCGATCCGCGGACCGGGCAGATGCTCGGCGGCCGGGTGAGCATGAACGCGCCGCTCTCCTACGGCGGGTACGATCTGTTCCAGTCCGGATACCACCGGGACCACAGCGGAACGTACAGCACGCTGTCCGTGGTGCACGATCCGGGCATGTGGATCGTCTTCGCCGGGTACGGGCTGGCGATCCTGGGCATGCTCGTGGTGTTGATCACCCGGATCGCAGTGCATCGAAAGGTCCAGACCCGGGCGATGGAGGGCGTCGGCGGATGAGGCGTCGAATCATCCTTGCGATCCTGGCGGCCACGGCAATGCGGTCGATCGTCGTCATCGCCGCGGCGCCGGAGTCGCCTGCGCCGGCCGCCTCGCTGGACCTGTCCGCCATTCGGGCAATGGGCGTGCAGGCGGACGGGCGCTGGCCGCCGCTCGACACGGTGGCCCGCGACACCGTCGAGAAGGTGACCGGCACCGTTGACTTCGGCGGGCACGACCCGGTCGGCCTGCTGCTGGCCTGGACGTTCGATCCGGAGCCGTGGCTGGGTGTTCCCCTGTTCGCCGTCGACAATGCCGAATTGCGCAAGGAACTGAACCTGCCGGACCGAGAGCGTTTCTCGTATCGGGACCTCCTGCGCTGCGAACGATTCGTGGAAGTGATGCACGGGCTGAGCGGAAAGCCCGGCAGAATGATGGACTCGCTGGATCGCGAGGTCTCCCGGATCAGCGAGCGGATCGGCCTTCTAAGCGACGCTCTGACGGGCGAACTCATTCGCCCGGTGCCACATCCGACCGATCCGAACGAGGCATGGGAACCCGCCGGCGGCGGATTCCTGCGCCGCCAAGTGGCCGGGCCGGCCGAGATTGAATGGAACGCCGTCGCGGAAGCGTTTCGCGCCGGAGACGCCGTCCGGTTCGACCAGTCGGTGGCGGCATTGTTGCAGACCCTGGCCGGCCTGCCTGCGGCGCACCGGCCGGACCCCGGTGACCTGGCGCTGGAAGTGAGGCTGAACCAGCGGCGACCGTATTACGTCGCATTCTGGCTCATGCTGGCGGCCACGATCCTGT
Source organism: Planctomycetota bacterium (assembly GCA_052034525.1). Classification (GTDB taxonomy): domain Bacteria; phylum Planctomycetota; class Phycisphaerae; order UBA1845; family UBA1845; genus JAFGJQ01. The sequence continues at coordinate 6,267 of JBPOIK010000090.1, read as the reverse complement.
CCATTCCAGCCTTGTTCGTGCGCACCGGCCGGCCGCGGCGAATCCTCGGCGCATCGATCTTCCTGACGATCCTGGTCGGGTTCATGTTTGTCACCTGGGGCATCGCCGTTCGCTGGCATCTGGCCGGACGCATTCCCGCCGCCAACATGTACGAATCGATGCTGTTCCTGGCCTGGGGCGTCGGGGCGTTTGATCTGCTGGCCATCCTGGCCCTTCGACAGCCGATCGTCTCGTTCAAATCCGCCTTCGTGGCCACGGGGGCCCTGGCGCTGGTGAACTTCGTCGGGTGGGACTGGACCATCCGACCGGTGATGCCGGCCCTGCTGGATACCGCCTGGATGGCCATCCATGTGCCCGTCATCATGGTGTCGTACTCCGTGCTGTTCGACGCGTTTGTGATCGCGCATATTCAGCTGATTCTGCTGGCGATCGTCCCCGGGCGCCGCAGGCTGATCCAATCCGTCGACCAGTTGCACTACTGGTTCCTGAATATCGGGGCGCTGCTGCTGTTCGCGGGCATCGCGACGGGCAGCATGTGGGGCGCCTATGCCTGGGGCCGCTACTGGGGCTGGGATCCCAAAGAGGTGTGGTCTCTCATCGCGTACGTCGCGTATCTGGCCATTCTGCACGTCCGGGCGGACCGCGGCCGGATGCCCGCCTGGCTCCAGATCGGCTGCGTACTGCTGGTGGGCGCCATGTTCCTGAAGCTCGCCACGCTGTTCGCCCCGATGACGCCGGGACAGTGGGTCATCATGTTCTTTGCGGCGGCGGGTCTGCTCATCTTCGTGATCGGCCGGCGCGACGCGCTGACCACCGCCATCAAGAGCATTCTGGGCGCCTGGCTGATCGGCATGACCTACATCGGCGTGAATTACGTGCTGGGCACCGGTCTGCACTCGTACGGCTTCGGAACCGCCGAGACCGTCGTCTTCTGGGCCACGCGGATCGGCGTGGCCGATCTGGCGATCATCGTGGTCTGCACGGGCCTTTATCTCTTCCGCGGAGGCTGGGCGGATCTGCGCGCGGCGGCGAGGCCGCTTCCCCATACGGATCTGGATGCCGCTCCCTCCGGCCTTCCTCAGACGGTCAGCAGCCGATCGGAGTCGCGTACAATTTCGTAGTGATCTTTCAGAGTCGACAGAGGGCAGATTTCCGAGCCCCCGGAGTCGCGCAGCTTCAGGCAGGCGCCGCAGGCGAAGAATCGCCCGCCCGCTTCCAGCACCTTCTGCGCCTGCTCTTTCACGTGGAACCGGGGATCCTCGATTCCGTCCATTTCGACTCCCCTGCCCGAAAGAAAGATGCGCACTTCGTCGCCCTGCTGCAGACTGTAGAGCGCCAGACGCAGCGCGTTGAATACGGTTTCCGCGTCAGTCTGCGTAATGATGATCCCGAGTTTCATCGGTTGCCCTCCTTTCGCAACGAGTGGGTCCGCGCATTCTACCGCAGCCCGCCGGTTCGAGCGAACCGCCCATGCCTCCCCGATCGCAGCGCCGCGGACGAGTCTTCCGGAAAGCAGAGCCGAACAAACCCCCTGGCATTCCGCTCTCGCGCGGGCCGGCGTTCGATCGTGCCGCCCCGGCTCGTTCGTCATTCGCCGTTCGGCACTTGCTCACGCCGCCCGGCGCATGCGCCACTGGTCGATTGCGACGGCGATGATAATGATGTGCCCGACGATGATTTCCTGGATGTAGTTCGGCCACAGCAGGGCGGTGCAGCGGTTGCGCAGGTAGGCCATCAGGAACGCGCCCGTCAGGGTGCCCACGATGGAGCCCTGTCCGCCGGCCAGCGAACCGCCGCCGATCACCACGGCGGCGATCACGTCGAGCTCCAACCCCACGGCCACGGTTGGATCACCCTGGGTCAGGCGGGCGAACTGCATCAATCCGGCCCAACCGACCAACAGACCGGCGGTCACGTAGATCAGAATCTTCGTTCGTGCGACGCGAACTCCGCAAAGCCGCGCCGTGGATTCGTTCGAGCCGATCGCAAAGGCGTACCGGCCCAGCAGCGAATAGCGCAGTACGACAATCATCAGCACGCCCAGGCCCAGCGTGATCCAGACGGCCGGCGCGAAGACGAGCCAGGAATAGCTCGCCGGCGGCTCCGGCCTCACCCACAGCTCCAACCCCAGCGTCGGCGCGTTGACCGGCTGGCTGTTGGAAATCCACTTGGCCACGCCGCGAAAGAACCCCATCGTGCCCAGGGTGGCGATGAACGGCGGCAGCCGCAGCACCGTGACCAGCAGCCCGTTGTACAGCCCGCACAACGCTCCGGCACCCACGGCGACGACCGCCGCGGCGGCAATGGGATACCCGCCGGCGAAGGTCAGGGCCGTCACCACGCTGCAGAACGCAATGACCGATCCGACGGACAGATCGATCCCGCCGCTGATGATGATCAGCGTCATGCCCATCGCGCAGGTGCCGACGATGACCGTGTGAACGGCGATGGTCCGCAGGTCCAGCAGGGAGACGCTTCGATGCGGCGGAATGGCGTAAAAGATCGCCATGACGACCGCCAGGCCGATGAACGGCGCCAGCACGCTCATCAGGCGACTGCCCGTCCGACGCGCGGAAGCGGAAAAGCCGACGCTCACGCACAAACCTCCCGGCCACCGGCTGCCGCGGCGATGATGGCTCGCTCGGACCACTGACTGGCCGGCCGGGGCGGCCCCAGCCGGCCGCGATGCATCACCGCGATGCGATCGCAGATGCCCAGCAATTCGGGCACGTAACTGCTGATGACGAGCACCGCCTTGCCGCGGGCGGCCAATTCGCCGATCAGCCGGTAAATCTGGGCCTTGCTGGCAACGTCTATCCCGCGCGTCGGCTCGTCGAGGATCAGCACATCCACATCATGGTGGAGCAGCCGTGCCAGCGCCACCTTCTGCTGGTTGCCGCCGGACAACTCGCGAACCGCCTGGCCCGGCCCGCGCACGCGGATGCCCAGTGCCTCGATCCAGCGCGACGTGGCCCGCCGCACCCCGCGCAGGCTGACGAAACCCCAGCGGGCAAACGGTCCCAGACGGCTGAGCGTCACGTTCTCGGCCACCGTGCGCCCGACGGCCAGCCCTTCGCCCTGACGATCCTCGCTGAGCAGTCCCACACCCTCGATCAGTCGATCGGCCGGACTGTGCTTGTTCCGCGAAATCCCCGCGACGCGCACCGTACCACGGCGCACAACGTCCAGACCGAACAGCGCACGCGCCAGCTCGGTCCGACCGGCCCCGACCAGACCGGCCAGGCCGACGATCTCGCCGCGATGCAGGGTGAGACTGGCCCTGGCCGTCATGCGACCGCCGAGCAGGTCGTCCACCTCGAGCACCGGCTCGCCGGGTGTATGCGGAACCTGCGGAAACATCTCGTCGAGCTTACGCCCGATCATCAGCTCCACAAGCCGGTCCTGCGTGGCGTCGGCCAGGCGGCCGGTGCCGACGGTGCGGCCGTCGCGCAGAATGGTGTAGCGGTCGGCCACACGCTGCACCTCTTCGAGAAAATGGGAAATGTAGACGACGGACACGCCCGACCGCCGCAACGCGTCAATGACGAGGAACAGATGCTCGATGTCGGCCAGCCCGAGGCTGCTCGTCGGTTCGTCCATGACCAGGATACGCGCGTCCAGCAGAAGCGCCCGGGCGATTTCCACAAGCTGGCGACTGGCCGGCGAAAGGCGGCGCACCGGGGTATCCGGACGGAGCTCCGGATGACGCATGCCGGCCAGAACATCCGCCACACGGCGGCGGTAGACGCTGCGCCGGATGAGCCCCGCACGATGACGCTCCACGCCCAGGGTCAGGTTCTGCTCGACGGTCAGATGCGGCGCGAGCGTGAGTTCCTGGTAGATCATGGCCACTCCCGCCGCCCGGGCGGCCGGCGGTCCCGCCGGCGCGAACGGTTGTCCGTCTAGCTGCATGGCGCCGGCGTCGGGACGGACGGCCCCGGAGAGCACCTTCATAAGCGTGGATTTGCCGGCGCCGTTCTCGCCGATCAGCGCGTGCACTTCACCGGGCGCCACGCTCAGGTCCACACCGTCCAGGGCGAGCGTGGCCCCGAACCGCTTGACCACCCCGCGCATCAGAAGACGGGGACCATGCGTGACAGATGGAGATGTCATGTCAGCGGGTCATTTGAGATACCGGTCCAGGTCCGGTGCGATCAGGTCGCGGTTCTCGGGCAGGTCGACATTCTCCGGCGTGAGGATCGTCACGCCCGTGTCCTGCCGCAGCGGAACCGGCTTGCCGTCCAGGTGATCGATCGCGGACCGGACGCCGAGATAACCCATCCCCATCGGATTCTGCACGACCAACCCGTCGATCTCGTCCCGGCGGAGCGCCTCCACCAGGCCCACGCTCGAGTCAAACCCCACGAAGCGGACCTTGCCGGCCAGCCCCCGCGCCCGCAGGGCCAGCAACATGCCGAACGTGGACGATTCGTTCGGACAGAAGATGCCGTCGATTCCGTCATAGGCGGTCAGGAGGTTCTCGCTGGCCTGCTGGGCCGTGTCGCGCGTGGCGCCGGCGTACCGCCTGGGATCGACCAGCTCGATCTCCTTGTGCCGGGCCAGCGTGTCGGTGAAGCCCTTCTCACGCTGCACAGTGCTGGCCGAACCCTCCTGATACCGCAGCAGCAAAACTTTGCCCTTGCCGCCGAGCACTTCCGCCATCCGCTCGGCGCCCAGCACGCCGCCCTGGTAGTTGTCGGTGGCCACGAAACTCACGAAATCCTTGCCGGGCTCGGCGGCCAGGTCGGAGTCGATGATGACCACGGGAATGCCGGCCTGGGTGGCCTCCCGGACCGGAGCGGCCAGCGACCGGTCATCCAGCGGCGCGACCACGATGGCGTCGACCTTCCGGCTGATGAAATTCTGAATCAACGCGATCTGCTGCTCCCGATCGTCCTCCCGCTCCGGCCCGCGAAACACGACGTTCACATTGTGCAGTTCACGCTGGGCCTTGACGGCCCCGGCATGCACGGACTTCCAGAAGTCATGCGTGGTGCCCTTGGGAATGACCACGATCTCCCGGATCCGGGCCGAACCGTCGCTCGCGGCCGCGCCGGCTTTGTCGGCACTGGCGCCCGAATCCGTGCCGGCGGCGGGCTCTTGCCGATTGCAGCCGATCCAGAGCAGGGCCACGATGCAGATGCACACCCATCGCTTCATGACGCGCACTCCCTTCATACAACAAACCTGCGAATTCTTCGCATCCCGTTGGGTGCCGTGCCCGTACGCTTCAGCCTCGGGCATGTAATGCCGCCGGGTGCCATGCCCGTAGGCTTCAGCCTCAGGCATGATGTGACGCCGCTGGATGCGGGCAGGTAATGCTCCCGCCTGCCCCGGCGCAGATCCTTTCCCCTCCGTCCCGGAGCCTGCCCCGACGCGCCATCCCGACCAGTCGGGATTCGTCCCTCCGTGCCTTGTTCTGCGGACGCCGCCCTCGCCCGGGCTTCATCTTAGCGGCCGCCAGGACCGACGCAACGCTGCCCCGGCCTGCGCCGAAGTCTGGATTCGGGGAGAACGCGCGAGCCATGCTGCCTCCTCCAGCTATGCCGATCCCCAGCCCGCTACCGCATCTCCATCCTAATGTCGATGCCACGCGTCGATCATCCGGGTCGTGGGTGGCCCCGCCGAGCGATGGCACGACGCATCGTTGCGGCAAAGCGAACGGGAGCTCTGCCGTTCCTGAGCTCGCATTCCCAGATTGTCAGAACGGAGTAGCCCATCGATCGCAATCGACGTGTCGTTCGTGCGTCCCGGCGCACGTTCCCTTCGATCTTGCGCCTCCAGAACACGGCTCGGCTCTGAGGCCGCGTTCGGCCCTTGCGACAAACCTTGTGCCCGTGCCAGAAGCACCCGTGAACGAAGACGGTCTCGGCTACGCACTCGACGCAACCATCAAGATCCGCATCAACTTGGTGGGGCCGTAATCGAACGACCAGCCAGCCTGCGGCTCTGAGCTTTTGGAAACTCTCCCTGTTTCGTCGTTTCGTGGGTCTGGCAAATATAGTTGCGCTGTAATGAGGCCGCGCGTAAGAGGGGCGTTCCCAGATGATTACGAACGCCGGTCCATCCGGCAGAAAGGGAACGCCCATGAAACCCAGTGTCATGCAACTGTCGCGACAAAGCGGAACCGTTCACACCCTGATAGGCAAGAGCAAAGGGGCGGGGTGTCGTTGCAAGTGAGCGTAGATGGCGTCGCGCAGGTAGGCGAAGGCGGACCGGCCCTGCTGGGCGCACGTCGCGAGCACCGTCCAGATTCGCTCGCACCAC
>JBPOIK010000222.1:0-14988 GCA_052034525.1 Planctomycetota bacterium | reverse complement strand
CGAGACCATCGATGAACTGATGGAGGAGGTTCATGCGTATCTCATCGCTCGCAATCGAAGAGCCGCCGCCCGGCGCCGCCGAAAAGCGGCATAGAATGGCCTCACTTTGAGGCAATCTGATTTAGCTTGTGGGCGGGGGCATTTTGCGGATGCGGCGAGGCGGTCGGGGTTTCGCCGGAGCGTTTCGTTTGAGGTCGCCGGGCGGCCGGCGGCGATGGTGGGCCATCCCGCGATTGACAGGGCGCCGGGTGCTCCGTAGCATCCGCCCGGAACCGGCGACTTCACCCACGATCCGAACGCTTTTTCAGGCCCGCCGCATACGGGTCGCCGCGAACGAGCCCGGGTTGCCACAGGACGGTCAGACGTGCCGACGCTACACGTGTTGCGAGGTCCGGACAAGGGCCAGACATTTCAGATCACCGAAGACGGCTCCATCGGTCGGTCGGGTGATCCGGTGGCCCTTTCCGACAACACGGTCTCACGACGACACGCCGAGCTGGTGCGCGAGGACGACCGCTGGATGCTGATCGATCGCGGCAGCTCCAACGGCACGCTGCTGAACGGCGTGCGCGTGCAGGCCCCCACGCCGATCCGTCACGGAGACCAGATCAAGGTCGGCGGCACGCTGATGGTTTTCAGCGGGGACGACACCGTGGAGCGGTTCAGCGGAGCACGGGGGCAGGAGTGGGTTGACCTGGAGTCCGGCCAGCAGATGATGGACTCCTCCATTCTGTCCGCCGTATCCTCCGCCGAAGACAGCGTGATCCTGGCCGCCCCGGAAACCGCCGAGGCCGTTCATGCCTGGAACGTGATGTACCGGATCGCGGAAGTGATCGGTCAGGTGGCCGCGGTGGACGAGTTTCTCGAGCACGTGACGGACATTCTGTTCGATCACATCCCGGTGGATCGTCTGTTCATCCTCATGCACGACCCGAAGAAGGATGACTTCGTGCCGCAGGTGGTCCGCTATCGCACCGCGTCGCGCGGCAAGCGGGCCAAGATCATGGCCTCCAAGACGATCGTGAACCACGTGATCAGCCGGAAGGAGGGCATTCTCTGCGCCAACGCCCTGACCGACCCGCGGTTCGCCCAGAGCCGGTCCTCGGGCAGCATTCACGACCTGGGCCTGCGCAGCATCATCTGCGTGCCGATCCTGACATACGAAGAGGTCAAGGGTGTGATGCATATCGACTGCGCCATGCTGCATCACGTGTACACGCATGAGCAGTTGCGGCTGGTCAGCGCGATCGGCCGGCTGGCCGGCATGGCGATCGAGAACATCCGGCTGCTCGAGTCGCGGATGCAGCATGAGCGCATGGCGGCCGTAGGCGAGACGGTGGCCTACCTTTCGCACTACATCCGCAATATCGCGCAGGGGCTGGGCAACGGCGCGGACCTGATCGAGATGGGCCTGCGCCGCGAGAAGATGGCCCACGTGGCCCAGGGCTGGAAGATTCTGCGCCACAACGTGGATCGCACCCTCCGGCTCACCACGAACATGCTCACCTTCAGCAAAGACCGCAAGGCCGAGGTGCGGGTCGCCCAGCTCAACAAGATCGTCGAGGATGTGGTGCACCTGACGCAGCATGCCGCGGACGAGAATCAGGTGATGCTGCTGACCGATCTGGAGGAGATGCCCGCGCTGCCGATCGACGTGGAAGGGCTGCACCATGTGCTGCTGAACATTGTGACCAACGCCATCGATGCCTGTCCGAAAGAGGGCGGCCAGGTGAACATCAAATCCTCCTACAACCAGCGCGACAACCAGGTGACGCTGATTGTCAGCGACAACGGCAGCGGCATCGCTTCTGCGGAGGCGCCTTCCATTTTTGACGCCTTCCACTCCACCAAGGGCCACGGCGGCACCGGCCTGGGCCTGGCGGCCGCCAAGAAGATCGTGGAGGAGATGCGCGGCCGCATCCAGGTGGACAGCGTCGTCGAAGAGGGCACCACCTTCACCGTGACCCTGCCCGTCTCGCAGGATGGCCCCCGCGACAGCGAAAGCACCATTCTGCCGCTGACCTGATCGTCGATGGGACCGTCTGAACCGGGGTTCGGGTTTGCCGGATCCGTCGGGTTGTCCGCATTGGACCGGTCAATGGAAGGAGCCAGGCACACAGGCCAGGGCGCCGCCGGGTCTGGGAACTTCGGTTGCCCTCTCGGGGCGGGGCAGACTCCAGGCGCCGTCGGCAGGGCCCGTGGAACCCCCGGTGCGGGCTCGAACCGACTGGACCGCCAGCCAATCGGATGGTGCGGGCTGGACGGAAACCGCGGGCAGGTCGATAATCCGGGCAACCGGCTGGACGGGCCGGGGGTAGAATATCCTGACGTCCGGGCTTGAAGGGGGTCTGGGCTGAAGCCCGGAGGGCGTGATCGGGTTGGTTGACGACGGATCGTACGGAGCGGCGTGTATGCCGCGTGCGAAATGCGAGTGGGAGCCATGAATCGAGTATCCATCTTCGCGGGGCTGGTGGCGTTGCTGTTGCCGGCCGGGTTCGCTCTCGGGCAGACCGGCGCCAGCCCGTCCCATGCGGTCTGGAAGAATGCACGGGGCGGTGCGTTCGCGGCCCGGCGGCCGGGTCTTATGGTTCAGCGTGGAATCAGCCGGTACAGCAGCCGGCAGAATGACATCATCAGTCGGACCCGCGTTGGTCCGGACATCGTGGACACCGCGGCGGATCGGCCGATCAGCCCGTGGAAGCAAGCCCGGATCGAATCGATCAACATCATCTTCGAAAACCTCACCGCGATGATTACCGCGTTGGATACGTATCTCCGGGCGGGCGGGAGCCTCTGGGACCGCGGCACGGGCGGCGGTCCGTCGACGGACTACACGGATCTGCTTGGCGGCGCCATTACCAGTCCAAAACCCGGATCGTGAGAAGCGGTCCCCACGCCTGTTCGGTATGACAGTGTCCCCCAACTCCCGACCCGCGGCCCGGTGATCTGCGGGCTTTCTGTTCATACAAACCGCCGGTTGAACTGTCCGATCCGCCCCACCCCGGCGAGTGGCCGGAACAAACCGCTCGGCGGTGACTCTCGCAGACACGTGGCGGAAAGATACAATGTCTTGCGAATCCTGGTTCGGGAACCGAAACACGTCAGGAGGTACTGCAATGTTCCGCAGGAGTGTCGTGTCGGTTGGGGTGTGTTGGGTTGTCTGCGCGGCGTTGATTGCGTTGGCCGGCTGCCAATCGTCCGTCCCCTCCCGCGCGGGGGGCGGCGGTTCGGGGGATTCCTCGAACGACAACAGTGCGCCGCCGGACCCGGGCGTCGACGACGTGATCCGGGAGATTGAAGAGGCGGACATCATCAAGGACGAGGGGGGGTATTTCTATCTCGCCAATCCGTTCCGCGGGCTTCGCATTCTGGACGTTCGTGCCGTGGAGCGGCCGGTGCTGGCGGGCGGCTATGCCACCGGCGGCCGCGGCGTCGAACTGTACGTGCGCGGCGACCGGGTGTACCTGATCGCCTCGGCCGATTTCTATTACTGCGCGGGCAGGCCGGTGGACTTCCACGAAAGCGGCCTGAGCGCCAGCAACCCTCTGACGCCGTGGTTCTCCGGCAGTCGGCTGATGGTGTTCGACGTGAGCGACAGGACGAACCCCGTGCTGGTGGATGCCCCGCCCATCCGCGGATATGTGACGGCGACCCGGCGCGTGGGCGATGTGCTCTACGTGGCCGGCAGCGAGCTGGACCACGTCAGCACGAACGGCATCCCCGGAATCGACACGAACGGCGTTCTGCCGCGGGACGAGCCCACGCCGCGGCTGACGGGCAACATGTTTGTGCAGTCATTCAACCTCAGCGACCCGAACGTGGCCGCTCCGGTGGATTATCTGCCGATTCCCGGCGCCGCGCTGGACATCCACGTTTCGCACAACGCGGTGTACGTGGTGGGCGACGATCCGGGCATGGCCGATACGACCCGCGTCGTCTATGTGGACATTCGAGACCCGGCCGGCAACATCGCGATCCGCGATGCGTTCCGCGTGCCCGGCGTCATCGTGAACCGGTTCTTCATGGATGAGTACAACGGCGTGTTCCGCATCGTCACGCAGGAGGCGCTGTCAGGGCCGGGACCGTGGGGCCCGCGCAAGCGCGTGTCGATCTATCTGTACGACGTCGGGGATCCGGACGACATCACCCGCCTGTCCCGGCTGCCCATCGAGACGGACCAGTACGTGACGGCCGTCCGGTTTGACGGGCGCCGGGCGTACGTCATGACCGTTTATCAGGCCAGTGACGTTTTTGTGCTGGACCTGTCGGACCCCGGCGACCCGGTGATCGCCGGGCAGATCAAATCGCTGGGCAACAGCGCCTATCTCTGGCCGATGGGGGACCGGCTGCTGACCGTCGGTTACGACGGGCGACTCTGGTATCGACCAACGCTGGTGCTTTTCGACGTGTCGCGACTGGACAGGCCGCGGGAGCTGTCGCGGGTGTCCATCGCCGCGCAGACGAAATACGGCGTGGATTCCGAGGCGAACTTTGACGAGAAGGCCCTGAAAGTGCTGACGGAGCAGCAGCTCGTGCTCATGCCGTTCAGCTATTTCGATGACAAGACGCTGGATTTCGTCGACGCGCTGCAGATTATCGACCTGTTGCCGGGCCGATTGCGCCAGCGCGGCCGGATCGAACACCCCGGCCTCATCCGCCGGGCGGGCATGCTGGATGAGCGGCTGTGGGTGCTCTCGGACGTGGCGTTTCAGACGGTTGACATTGATGATCGGGACGATCCCTGGCGGTTGTCCACCCTGCGCATCGCCAGCGAGCAGCAACTGCTGGACATGGGCCTGAGCAACTGCGTGGATTCCGGCCGTTTCCGTGAGCACCGGTATTACGGCTACCCGGAGTATCCATACGATGGCTACTATTGGGGCCACCACCCGGTTCTCTGCGGAGCGATGGGCGTGCCGACGCTGGCGTTCACTCTGGCCGGGCTGGGGTTGATGGCTCTTCGCTCGCGTCGGCGCGTCTGACAAGCGCGTGCGGCGCAACGGCTGCCCGACGCGCGACGCGCCACGCGCGGCTCGGGCCGACTCGCGGTTGCGGATGCCGGACGGGCTGGGCGTCTGGGGTCGGCTTCAGCCGATCCGTACCCGCACTCCGGCTGCGCCGCCCGGCGACGTCGTGATGGGCACATCAAGGAATTGGCGAATGATGTGGAGGTTCGTCTCTGCGTGCGAGGACAGGCCGGCAGAGCGGAACGTGCCGGTGCCGGCCACCGCCAAGGGCAGCAGAAGCTGGTCCGTCAGGTGTTCGCCGGCCGGGGCGGAATGGGCGAGATAGGCCCGGCATTGCCGAACGGCATCGTCGGCCACCGACTCCGCCGGACGCGCCCGCTCGCCGAACGCGGTGAAGACTTCCGTCACGCGTTCGTATTCCAGCGAGATCATCACCACGTTGCCGGGGCCGGGCGGGTCTGAGAGCTCCACGATCTCGACCGCCTCCGCCGGCCAGTTCAACCGTCGACATATGAGGGCCGCCTCGCGCTCGGCGATGTGCCGGGGCAGGTTCGCCACAATGGCTCGGGCGTTTGACTGTGTCGGCGCGCCGCGCTCCAGCAACTCAAAACCCCGCAGACGGCCGGCCGGCTCAATCTCCACCACAATCTGCCCACCTCCGGCCGGGTAGAAGCCGGGACGTTCCAACCGGGCCCGGACCGTCGGCCCCATCCGGTTAATCAACGGCAGCCAGGTCTTTTCGAGAAAACCGAACGGCGGGGCGAAGGGGTTGTGCGTTCCGCCCTGCAGGACGATCCGGCTCGGCCCGCCGGCGGTGAGCAGGGGCAGCAGCACCGTCTGGAGCACGAGCGTCGTGCTGCCCGCCGTGCCGACGGAGAATTCGTATTCGCCCGCCCGCACCGCCTTGGGTTCGAAGGTGAGCCGGGCGGACCCGATGGCCGCCCCGTTGAGCTGGGCGTCGCAGATGCTCGCCGCGGCCTGCACCGCGGTGAGGTGTTGCCGCATGAGGCCGGACTTGGGCCGGCGGGCGCGGATCTTGTCGATCCGGCACGGTCGGCCGGTGACCACGGAGAGCGTGATCGCCGACCGCAGAATCTGCCCGCCCCCTTCACCGAATGAGCCGTCAATCGTCAACACTGTACGCAACCCTACTACGCCAGGCCGCAAGCCGAGCGACTCGTTTCGCCCAATGCACCGTTGGCTGGCCGATTATGCGCCGCACACCGCCGCCTTCAAGCTCGGTGCCGACCGGGGCCGAGTCATGGGAGCGAGTGAACAAGCCGCCCTCCTGAACGGCCCGCTCAGTCGTGTCGATCCGGAGCCCGGCCGTCGCCGTCGCGCGAGGCGGGCGGTTGCCCGGTTGTCCGCTTATGGGACCGCCCCAAGCTGCACCCCTTGCGGCCGCTTGACAGCCGTTAGCACAAAGGATATACTTAGTGGTAACATCGCAGGAGGTTCGCCATGACCAAGACGTTGACCAAGCACGGCAACAGCTACGCATTGGTGATCGACAAGCCGATTCTGGAGCTTCTGCGGGTCACGCCGGAGACGCCTTTTGAGATCCTCTCCGACGGCCGCTGTCTGGTTCTCACACCGGTCCGCGAGCCGGCGGAGGAGCGGAGGTTCCAGCAAGCGTTGGAGAAGGTGCATACGCGCTTCGGTCGTGCGATGAAGAGGCTGGCCGAGTAAGATTGTGCCATGCTCCCGTTGTTCCTCGATCTGGTTCTCGTGCTTCGGACGCACCTGAGCCTCATCGAGCGCTACGGCGGCGAGCCGGGCGTACGCGACATCGGCCTGTTGCACTCGGCGATTGCCATGCTGCAGGCGTCGTTCGGCGGCGCGCGGCAAAGTGACAGTGAAGTTCCTTGCCGCTGCGGAATCAGTGGGACTGGACAGGAACGCGAAAAAAGGAAAGGTCCGGTGGTTTCCGCGAAGGGTTGCGGGAACGGATCGGTTCAGGTATTGTTAGCCCCGGACGGCGGGGGGGCGGACCAAGTCGATTCGGTGTGCGCGACGGGCAGTTCCCGGTTGCGGGGCCTCCGTACGAAGCGCGGTGCCTGATGGATGCGAGATTGTGACTGGCCGTCGTTCTGTGCGGGCCGGCCTTCGATGCGTGAATGGCGTGCGGAGGTTCGTGGGGGTTGTGATTTGCATCGCGGCGCCAGGGCGGACGGCGTCGACTGGGCGAAGGCGGAGGAAGCAGCCAGGCGGCGGAGCCGGCGCGTGGCCGGATTGGCGCGGTGTGGCGGCGGGTGTAGGGTACGCGGGGCGGTCTGTGGGTGGAGGAAACGAGGGTGCCGACCATCCAATTCAAGGGCAAGTCCGTCATCGAGAACTACCACCACACGGTGCCTCATCACCGGCTGGAATTCGATGCGAAACTCTCGTTGCTGCCGAAAGGGGAGCGCCCGTCCCTGGACGGGAACCTCATTATCGAAGGGGACAACCTGCTCGCCCTCAAGGCCCTGCTGCCCACGCACGCCGGCCGGGTGAAATGCATCTATATCGACCCGCCCTACAACACCGGCAACGAGGGTTGGGTGTACAACGACAACCTGACGCAGCCGCAGTTCAAGGAGTGGATTGGCCGGACCGTCGGCAAGGAGGGCGAGGACGCCTGCCGCCACGACAAATGGTGCTGCATGATGTACCCCCGTCTGACGCTGCTGAGGGAACTGCTCCGGGAAGACGGATCGATCTGGATCAGCATTGACGACAATGAGGTTCACAACCTTCGGTCGATCATGGATGAAGTGTTCGGAGCGGACAACTTCATCGCAACGGTCATCTGGGAGAAGGTCTACTCCCCGAAGAGCTCTGCGAAGTATCTCTCCGAGAACCATGACTACATTGTGGTATACGCCAAGAAGAAGCCCAATTGGCAGCGCCGATTGTTACCACGAACGGAAGAGGCGAATGCTCGATACGAGAATCCAGATAACGATCCACGTGGACCGTGGAAGGCGAGCGACCTTTCCGCACGCAACTACTACAGCAAGGGAGTCTATGCCATCCAGTGTCCAGGTGGTCGTGTTATTGAGGGACCGCCGGAGGGAACGTATTGGCGTGTCTCGGAAGATACGTTTTGGGACATGGATGAAGACAACAGGATATGGTGGGGCGACGATGGAAACGGCACGCCTGCCATAAAACGGTTTCTGGCCGAAGTCAGGGACCTGGTTCCCGAAACCATCTGGACGTACCAAGAAGTTGGACATACTCAGGATGCGAAGAAGGAAGTCATTCGCATACTTGGCGGCACGGAATCACCGGTTACTCCAAAGCCCGTGTCTTTGCTGGATCGCATCCTGTGGATCGCCAGCGATCCAGGCGATATCGTTCTGGATTCATTCGCCGGAACGGGAACGACCGGTCACTCCGCGATTGCGTCCGTCGCAGACAACGGCGGTGGGCGGCGATTCGTTCTCGTTCAGCAGAAGTATGATACGAAGGACAATGAAACAGCAGATTACAATATCTGCGAGAGGTTGACGGCGGAACGCGTTCGCCGCGTCATGTCCGGCTACACCTACACGAAGCGTGGTGCGAAAGGCAGGACGAGGAAGGGTGAAGTTTCCGGCCTCGGCGGGTCGTTCACGTATGCTCGCGTGGCGGAGCCGTTGTTCGGGGAGTACAAGGACTTCGGGGAGACGCTGCCGGCGTATGAGGACATTGCCAAGTACGTTTTCTATACGGAGACCAGCCGGGAGTTTCCGGGGGCGACGAAGCGGCGGAACCCGGCCTGGGACGCCAAGACCGGGCGGATCGGCGAGCACGGCGGGCGCTCGTACTATCTGCTGTACGAGCCGAACGAGCGGGTGGACCGGGGGCTGGACCGGGCATTCCTGAAGGACGTGGCCGCGAAAGACCCCAACCGCGAGCTGGTCGTCTATTGCGAGATGCTGGCCGTGCACGCAGATGAGCTGCGGAAGTTCCAACGCGAGCACGGAAAGAGGGTCCGGCCCATGCTGGTGCCGTTCAACCTCAAATGAGCAGGGAACCGCGGATGAACGCGGATAAACACAGATTGAACGAAGATAATTCAGCGAGAGCTATCGGAGTTCATTCGTGTTCATCCGCGGTTGAGGATCTGAACGCGTTGACGGAGAGGATCATCGGCTGCGCCTACGAAGTCTCCAACGGTCTTGGCGCGGGATTTCTAGAAAAGGTTTACGAGAACGCCCTGGCGATTGAGCTGCGTCGGACCGGGCTTGCCGTCGTCAAACAGCATCCCGTTTCGGTGACCTATCGAGGCGAGAACGCGGGCGATTACTGCGCCGATCCGCTCGTCGAAGAATCGGTGATCGTCGAACTCAAGGCCGTCAAGGCGCTCGATGACGCGCATCTGGCGCAGTGTCTGAATTATCTGAAAGCCGCCGGCCTGAGTGTTTGCCTGCCCGTCAATTTCGGCAGGCCCCGCGTGGAGATCAGACGTGCCGTTCGGAACTTCTAAGAATCATCCGTGTTGATCCGCGTTCATCCGCGGTTGCTTCTGAATCATGCAGCTCAAGGACTATCAACTTCAGGTGTTGGAGCAGGTGGAGCGGTACTTGCGCGCCGTGGTGCGCGAGCGGGAGGCGGGCAACACCCGCCACGCCTCGCTGGACGCCTGGCGGACGGTGCGCGGCGGGGTGTATTACGAGCAGACCAACGGCCTGGGCGAGGACTACCCGAACTTCACGATCAAGGTGCCCACCGGCGGCGGGAAGACCGTTCTGGCCACGCAAATCCTCGGCTGGGTGTATCAGACGATTCTCCGGGAGCGGAACGGCGCCGGCCTGGTGCTCTGGGTGGTGCCCTCCAGCCAGATCTACCGCGACACCCTGCGGCGGCTGAGCGACCGGGGCGACTGGTACCGCGTCATGCTCGAGCACGCCGTGTCCCGGCGAATCGAAGTGTGGGAAAAGACCGACATCGCGCGGCTCACCCCGGTACGGCTCCGCGACAACCTGAACATCCTGATCGTGCAACTGGCCAGTACGAACCGGGAGACCCAGGAACAGCTCAAATTCTTCCGCGATTCGGGCGGGAACATCGTGCAGCACTTTCCTCCGGAGGACGACCCGGACGCGCATCGCGGGCTCAAGGAGGCGTTCCCGAACCTGGACATGATCGAGGACGACGCGGCGCGCGGGCGGCACCTGGTCGCCACGTCGATCGGCAATCTCGTCCGCCTCTGCCGGCCGGCGGTGATTCTGGACGAGGGGCACAAGGCGACCAGCCGCAAGGCGCGAGAGACGATTACGGGGTTCAACGCCTCCGTGCTCGTGGAGCTGACGGCCACGCCGAAAGAATCACGCGGCGCGGGCTTCCGCCACATTCCGAACATCCTGTGCCGGGTGAGCGGCGAGCAGTTGCTGCGGGAGGAGATGATCAAACTGCCGCTCAACATCGCGACGTCGCAGGAGCGGTCGTGGGAATCGTCGCTCACCATGGCGCGTGACAAACGGTTGGCGCTGGCGAGGAAGGCGGCGGCGTACGCCGGTGAAACGCCCGACCCGCGATGGATTCGCCCCATCGTTCTGGTGCAGGTGGAGCGGACCGGCGCCGAGCAGCGGGGCCAGAAGATCGACGGCCGCCTCGCAATCCACGCGGACGACGTGAGAGAGCATCTGACGCAGCGGCTGGACGTTCCGGAGCACGCGATCGCCGTCAAGACGTCGACGAAGGACGAGCTGAACGTCGAGGGCGTGAACCTGGACGACCCCGATTGCCCCATCGAATGGATCATCACGAAAAGCGCCTTGCAGGAAGGGTGGGATTGCCCCTTCGCATACGTGCTGGTGTCGCTGAACAACACGGGAAGCGGAATGGCCATGACGCAACTCGTCGGGCGGGTTCTCCGGCAGCCGTACCAGGAGAAGACGCCGTACGCTGAACTGAACGAGAGCTACGTGTATTGCCTCCACAAACGCGCGACGACCATTGCGAAGGATGTCAAGAAGGCACTGGAGGACGAGGGGTACGAAGGCGACGCGTTCGGGCTCGTTGTGGATGCGACGTCGGACGACCGCCGGACGGCCGCTCGCGAAATCCGGATTCGAGACGAGTTCTCCCGGCTGTACCGGCAGTTTGAGGGCAAAATCTACCTGCCGCACTTCTGCGTCCGGAGCGGGCAGCGGTACGAGCCGCTGGACTACTTCGGACACCTGCTGTCCCAGGTGGACGTCGACGCCTTTGAATACGATGAGGTGTCCGGCGAGAAGTGGCACCTGGCCGAGGCCGTTGGCGAGGCCAAGGACCGATTCTATCGCTGGACGCTCGGCCAATCCGAGCTGGCGCGGCTGCATGAGTCCGAGGTGGACGAGTGGGAGGAGGATTCGCGGGTTCTGGCCTGGCTGGCGACCAGCCTTCCCTTCGACTATCTGAGCTTCAAGAAGCTGCGACGGATCGTGGGCCGGCTGTACGACCGACTCCGACAGGCCGAGTTGCCGAACATGGTGGAAGGGCGGCTCGCGCTGATCAAGACGGTTTTGCGCGACAAAGTCGCCCGCTTCATTCAGGAGCAGGTGGACAATCAGACGGAGCTGGCGTTCCGCAACCTGTTCAGCGAGGGCCGGCTCCGGTTCTACCTCGAGTGCGCGGAGTGCCGCTTTCCCATTCCCGACTGCATCACCGTGAATGCCACGCGGCGAATGGTGCATGAGAACGGCGAGCAGATCGCCAAGTCACTTTTCGATTACGTGGAGGATGAAGCCCACAACGAATACGAACGCGCGGTGGCACTGGCGCTCGATCGCGACGAGAACGTGCTCTGGTGGTACCGAAACCTGATCGGTGACGACCAGTTCGCGATTCAGGGCTACCGCCGCCACCGCATCCGGCCGGATTTCGTCGTGCAGGACAAGGCGGACCGCAAGCCCCGCCACCGGGTGATCGTTATCGAGAGCAAGGGCAAGCATCTGGAGTCGAATCCGGACACGCGATATAAGCGATCCATGGCGGAGGTGTTCGAGGATGTTGGCCGAAAGGTCACATGGCAGCAGCTCGGCGAGGATTTCAAGGACCACATCTTCCGCTTCCAGATTCTGGATGAGGCGTCACAGCCGCACGGGGCCGGCTGGCGGGATGAACTGACCGAACTGCTGCGAAACGCCGAGTAGCGGCGGTGGGCCGGAGGGCGGCCCGGGCCCGCCCTCGTGGCGCTCGTACGCGCCGGCCGGCGAAACGCCGGGTCGCCGGATCGGAGGAGGAGGGATTCGAACCCCCGGTACGGTTGCCCGTACAGCGGTTTTCAAGACCGCCGCCTTCAGCCACTCGGCCACTCCTCCGGGTTGGGTTCGCCGAAATCCGGCCGCCCTGTCTTGTCGTCGACCCTCGCGACCGATTACGCTATTTCAGGGACTGCCGAGATGCAAGGGCCGCGCGGGGTCCACAATGCATAAGCGGGTTCCGTCGCGCAGAGGTTGATTTCGACGGAGCAGCGGAACAGGCGAGCGGCCGACCGTTCCGGACTCCACCCGGGCCGCCCGCACGCAGGACCATCGTTCCGCCGGCCGGCGCGTGCGCGGCAAGTCCGCTCGCCGGGTTTCCTTTCCGCGCCACTCCCGCCACGGCAGATCGACCGTCACTGGTTGGTCTGGGCGCTTGCGCCGGCGTCGCATTCCGCCTGGCCGGCGGCGCCGATGCCGCGCGGTCGGATCCTGTCCGCCATCGTTGGCTCACGGAGCCGGAAGGTACCCCCGACCAGGCGCGGGGTTTGTATCCGAATTCCACGATTGGGACGCCGCCGGGGCCCGTTTGTCCTTCGTTTTGAGGAAGCGGTTTGCTAAGATGATAACGTCCGGAAGTATCCGGGTTCCCGTCTTGAATCGCTGGACTTTGTGAGGGGCGTTGCCAGTCATGCGAGCAAACGGAATGGTCAGATGGTTCTGTGTGGGCGTTCTGGGCTGGGGGATGGTTCCGACGGCAGCGGTCGCATCCGGGGCGGCGCCGGCCCCGGCGCAGCCCGAGGGGAAAGCGCATCCGCTGCTCCAGCAGATGGCGGCCGATGCGGCGGAGCCGGTCAAGACGTGGGTTTTCTTTGCGGACAAAGGGCTGACGGCCCCGGCGGAGAAGGAAGCGGCCATTCGCCGCGTGGCGGCCGGTTACAATCCGCGGGCGGCACAGCGCCGCGTCATGCGGGGCGCGCACGCCCGGCGGGGCCAGTCGATTTTCGGGGAATGGGATTTGCCGGTCTGTGCGGCGTATGTGGACGCCGTGGCGGCCACCGGCGCCAAGGTGCATGTGCGCAGCAAGTGGGTCAACGCGGTGAGCGTGTGGGCCACGCCCGCGCAGATCGACGAAATCGCCAGGCTGCCGTTTGTGACGAAGATGCAGCCGGTGGCGCGGCGGGCGCAGATCGACCTGCCCGAGCCGCGCCAGCCGGCGGATGCTCCATCGGCCGGCCAGGATCCGCTGCGGGACACGACGGCCATCAACTACGGGCTTTCGCAGGCTCAGTTGGCGCAGATCAATCTGATTGCGCTGCACGAAGCGGGTTACACCGGCCAGGGCGTCATCATCGGCATTCTGGACACCGGATTCCAACGGACGCACCAGGCGTTCACGAATCCGGCCAAGCCGGTGAACGTGATCGCCGAGTACGATTTCGTGAACGACGACCCCGTGACATCCCAGCAGGCCGGCGACCCCTATTCGCAGCACGAGCACGGGACGATGATCCTGGGCTGCATCGGAGCGTACCGGCCGGGGTCGCTGGTGGGCGGAGCGTTTGACGCCTCCTTCGTTCTGGCCAAAACGGAAGACACGACGAGCGAGTACCCGGCGGAAGAGGACAACTACGTTGCGGGGCTGGAGTTCATCGAATTTCATGGCGCCGATATGAGCACGGCGTCGTTGGGGTATATCGACTGGTACACGCAGGCCCAGATGGACGGGCTGACTGCGGTGACAACGATCGCGGTCAATACGCATACCGCGCTGGGCGTGCACCACTGCAACGCGGTGGGCAACGAATACCATGACGCAAACCCGGCGACCTCAAGCCTGATCGCCCCGGCAGATGCGTTTCAGGTGATCTCCTGCGGAGCCGTAACGAGCTCCGGCGCAATCGCGTCCTTCAGTTCGGACGGACCGACGGCCGACGGGCGGATCAAACCGGAGGTGCTGGCTCTGGGGTCGGGCACCAGCACGGTGGACCCGTTCTCGAGCACGGGGTACACGACGGCCAGCGGCACGTCCTTGTCCACGCCGCTGGTGGCCAGTGCCGTGGCATGCCTGATCCAGGCGCGGCCGTACTGGACGGTGGACCGCATGCGGGAGCGCCTGTTTGAGACCGCTTCGGACTTCGTGGCCAACGGGCAGCCGGACCCGCTGTTCGTGCGGGGTTACGGGATCGTCAACGCGTTTGCCGCCTTCGACGTCTGTTCGGACGCGGGAATCGTGATGCTGGATTCAAGCGTGTATGCCTGCGACGGCACCCTCCGGATTCTGGTGAACGATTGCGGGCTGAACACCGACGACAACGTGGCGGAAACGGTGACGGTGATGGTGACGTCAGACAGCGAGCCGCTGGGCGAGCCCGTTCTGCTGACCGAGATGGACCCGGCCGCGGCGGAGTTCACGGGGCAGATCACCCTGTCCACGACGGATGCGGCGGGCGTGCTGTGGGTGGAGCACGGCGATCTGCTGACCGTCACCTATATCGATGCGGACGACGGCGCCGGCGGCGTAAACGTGCCGGTGACGGCGTCGGCGGTGGTAGACTGCCTGGCACCCGTCATCCAGAACGTCCAGGCGACGGCCGTTCAGCCGCGAAGCGCCGTCGTTCAGATCCAGGCGGACGAGGCGGTGAAAGGGACCGTGCACTACGGCGCCACGTGTGGAACGTGGACGGCCACAACGACCAGCGCCGGCTATGCGAACCCGGTTCAGGTGAATCTGACCGGCCTCCAGGACAACCGGACGTACTATTTCGCGGTGGAGGCGAAGGACGAGGCGGGGAACACGGCGACGGACGACAACGGCGGGCAGTGTTACAGCTTTACGACGCCGGAGATACCGAACTTTTTTACGGAGT
>JBPOIK010000038.1:0-17546 GCA_052034525.1 Planctomycetota bacterium | reverse complement strand
ACAAAAATTCGGCGGGGTGGCGTGGGGGGCAACCCCAACCCCAACCCGGTTCGTTCTATCAGACTATCAAACGCGTACGAGCCTCAACCACCGCTTTTTCAGCGGCGGCGGAGAACAGCCAATCCGCCCAGAGCCAGCAACGCCAGCGCCGTCGGCTCCGGCAGCACGGTGATGGTCGCCAGCCCGTCCACTACGACCGCCTCGAATCCGTCTGGATCCAGGGCGAAGCCCTCCGTCAAGTCGTCCGGATAGGAGTTCCCGGTCTCCATCGTCCAGGTTCCCACAGCCAGTCCCTGCACGGTGACCGTTGCCAGCAGAACGTCCTGGCCGCTGATCCCATCGGGGAACGCCAGACCGGCCAGTTCGTCGCCGTCCGGAGCGTACGCCGGATCCCACAGCGGGCCGATTTGAACGTTCGTCACCACAAGCTTGGTGTTGTCATAGAGCAGGTCAATACCCCAGCCCAGAATCGACACCGGCTCCGCCGGGGGAGTGCCCAGCGTATCCATCACGATGTCGATATCAACGGTCCCCCCGACGGTCGGGATCGTGCTGAACTGCGGAACAAAGTCCAGGACCACATCCGCTTTGGCCGGACTGACGGCCAGACAGGCAACCGCCAGGACGGCGCCCGCCACAAACAGTTTCCCTTTCATTCTTCGCCACTCCTCGCAAAAAGAGCCAGTAACCCGTTACGTCATGCACTTGTTGAGAGATACAAGTGTTCTTCCATATCGTCGGGGTTCCCTGGCGGCCGGCGGCAGGCCGACCGCCAGGTTCCCCTTCATTCACTGTGCCTCAATGGCGTCCGGCGGCACACTGAGGCCCGCCGGAGTCGCACTGTCCAATCCCTTGACCGACCCTGGCGCAGTCGCCGACTCACCGGGCAGCGGCGTCATGACCGGGCGCACCGGTCTCGGATCAATCTGCTGGGAGGGAGCGCCTCGCGGCGGACCCGCCTTCGGATTGCCGATGTAGTCGCGGTAGCACGCCAGCCAGGCCTGGTAATCCACCAGAGTGATGCACCCATCTCCGTCGAAATCGGCGTCCGGCACGTACTTCGGGTTGCCGGCGCAGCTTCCGAACGAATCCAGGAGGACCCAGTAGTCGTAGATGTCAACCACGTTGTCGTCGTTGAAGTCTCCGCAGATCGCCTGGACGATCAGCGTGTAATCCTCCACCTCGCCGTAAGTGGTGGATCCGCACGGGCTCAGCGTACCGGAGTACGTGATGCGCACGCGCATCCGCGTCGGCCCGTTTACCGCGCCTGGCGGCGGGGTGATCATGGCCGTGTAAGGCCCGGCCCCAGGCGACCCGGTCACGGGAATCTGCTCACCCGGATCAGTGAAGTCTATGTCTTGGTTCCAATCGACCCAGATGCCGCACTGATCGCTGCTGTACCCATTCCCGTTGGTGACGGTAATCAGATACGACTCGCCCACCTTCACCACCGTGGACAGCGCCGTGTAATCGGCGTACCCACTGCTGCCCGAGCTGTTGTTGATATCTCCGATGGTCACGTTCGAGATGTACTCGTCGCCACCGCCGGACGCCTGGCAGTAAGAGGGCTCACAAGTGTTGATGGTCAGGTTGAACGAGGGGATGCAGTCCGGCGCCGCCCACGTGTCGATCATCATGTAGTACGTGCCGGGGTCCAACTGGATACACTCCGTGCTGTACGGCACGGAGCTGCTGGAGGCCGTCCTGACCTCCAGGCACTCGGCGCCCAGCGGGCAGGTGTCACCGATGCCGATGCCCGTATAGGTGGTGCCCATCGGATCGAGAGACACCTGGAAGTAACCGGCCGTCTCCACGTTCAATTCGTACAGGATGTCCTCGCCGCTGTCGTAGTAGCCCAGGCACGTGTCGTCGTAGTCGTTGCCGCGGCCGCACGTGGTCTGGCCGAAGTCCTGGAACGGCAGATCGGACATGTTCACCACGATCGGATTGCTGCAATCGTCGCCGTTGGGATTGGGGCATGGGACCGAGCAGTCAATGCCCTCCTGCCAGATTCCGCCCAGCAGGTCGCACTCGTGATTCGTCGTCTCGGCACAGAGGACCTCGCCGCCCACGCCCGAATAGCAGCACCGCCCGCTCGGCGGCGTACAGTTGTCAATCGTCAGATTGAACGACGGGATGCAGTCCGGCGACGCCCACGTGTCGACCATCATGTAGTACGTCCCCACGTCCAGGTGCATGCACTCCGTGGCGTAGGGCGCGGCCGCACTGGACGTCTTGACCGCCAGGCACGAAGCGCCCAGGGGGCAGGTGTCGCCGATGCCGAGGCCCGTATAGGTGGTGCCCAGCGGATCCATCGACACCTTGTAGTAGCCGGCCGTTGTGACGTCCAATTCGTACAGAATGTCCTCGCCACTGTCATAATAGCCCAGACACGTGTCGTCGTAGTCGTTGCCGCGGCCGCACGTGGTCTGGCCGAAGTCCTGGAACGGCAGATCGGACATGTCCACCACGATCGGAGCACTGCAATCGTCGCCGTCGGGACTGGGACATGGGATCGAGCAGTCAATGCCCTCCTGCCAGTTTCCGCCGAGCAGGTCGCAGTCGTGATTCGTCGTCTCCGCGCAGAGAACCTCGCCGCCCACACCCGGATAGCAGCACCGACCGCTCGGCGGCGTGCAGGCCTCAATCGTCAGATCGAACGACGGGATGCAGTTGGGGGTCGGCCACGTGTCGATCATCAGGTAGTACGTCCCGGCCTCCAGGTACATGCAATCCGTGCCGTACGGCAAGGAGCTGCTGGAGGACGTCTTGACCACCAGGCACTCGTTGCCCGGCGGGCAGGTGTCGCTGATGGCGAAGCCCGTCCAGGTCGTACCCTGCGGGTCAAACGACACTTTGTAGAACCCAGCGGTCGGCACGATCAGCTCGTAAATGATGTCCTCGCCCCCGTCGTAGTAATCCAGGCACGTGTTGTCGTAGCTGTTCCCACGACCGCACGTGGTCTGGTTCACGTCCGTGAACGGAGACGTCGAAAGATCGACGACGATCGGCAGCCCGCAGTTGTCGCCCGGCTCCGGCTGCGGACACTCCACGTCCTCACAGAGGACGTCCGCGCCCTGCCACGTGCCGTTCTGCGCGGCGCACTCCGCCGCGGTCAATCCGTCGACGCAGCTTCCATCCTCCATGCAGCACGCCCCGGTCGGAATGACGCACGGCGTTCCGGTCACGCTCATCACGTAATCGTTGTCGTCACCGCACGGCAGGCCCTCGTAGGCACCGAGCGTCACGATGGCGATATAGGTGCCGGCCGGCAGGCATTCCGTCTGGATCGTAATCGGCTGGCACTCGGAACCCTGCGCATAGGGCTCCATGTAGCCCGTCGAGTCGTCGCAGTCTCCCGAGCCGACCGTCTCGGTCTCCATGAAGCCTCCGATGACGCTGATTCCACCGAACTCTCCCTCGAGGTTCATGGTCAGGATCATCGACTCCGTCGTGACGATCCGGAACCAGTCCAGATCGCGCGTTCCATCGACCGCCTGGATCGTCCCGCAGACCGTCTGATCCAGCGGCAGATCGAAGAACGCCGGCGGAGAGGAATTGCAGCCGCCGTTGGTGTCGTCGCCGCAGGGCTCCTGCTCGTCGATCGCGCCCGCCGGGCAGATCACGATGCAGGGGCACTGATCACAAGTGGTGTTCGCACCCAGCCAGTCGCCGTCCGTGCAGTCGGCCTCGGTGATCACATCACACGTGCCGTCCGGTCGGCAGCAGGCGCCGACGATCTCGCCGCACGCCGGAACCAGATCGTCGCAGAGCACGCCGGCCGCGAATCGGCCCGTGCAGTTGGCCGCCAGCACGCCATCGACGCAAGTGGCGGTCAGATCGTCACAGCACGCGCCCGGGTCGCCGCCGCAGTTGATGTCCGCGCAGAGCTGATCCGGATACAGTTTGAACGCGCAGTCTTCCGGTTCCACGCCATCCGTGCAATCGCCGGTGGTCGGGTCGCAGCACGCGCCCGGCCCCACAGCGCCCAACAGGCACAGGCTCAGGTCCACGCCGTACGGATCGTTGGCCCACGTTCCGGAGGATTCGGTATAGATCACGCTTCGTCCGTTCCCGAACGGCGAGGTGATCCAGAGGAACCAGCAGGTTTGCGGGTCGCTGGTGCCCTGGATGGAGACCCAGCCGCTCCGCAGCGTGACCGGGCTGTTGAAGGTCGTCTCCCACATCCAGAGCGTGTCCGTGCCGAACCACCCGTCGCCCGCCCACTGGGCCGCGATCGTGTGCGTTTCGGAGAACACCTCGGTGCCGGGGAATGCACCGCTGCTCTCGTAAAACTTGATCTCAAACGTCATCGGGTCTTCGTAACACTGGTCCCAGCCCAGAACGTTGCGCACGCCCCACCAGCGGATACCCCACATGTCAGCGACTACAGTATAGTAATCCGCATTCTTGCGCGGCTTCGTGAAACCCGTTTCGGACGGGAAGCCGACCAGATCATTGTCCATGGCGCCGTGCGGCACCTGGCCCATCAGGCTGCCCATCGGACAGGTCGGCGTGGCAGGACATACGAACGTGGCGCAGTCCTGACCCTCGAACCACGCACCCCCCAACGCACCGCATTCCAGCTCGGTGTTGGTCGCCACACAGACCTCATCCATGCAGCACGCCCCCAGCGGCGGAATGTACTCGTTGATCGTCAGGTAGTACTCGCCCGAGTAGGTTCCGTACCCGTCGATCACGATGTAATAGGTGTTTCCGCCGGTCACCGGCATGTGCAGAATGCGAGAGACGTAACTCTGGCCGGCCGTCGAAACGCACGCATCATCGTTGCACGCATACGGCGAACCGGGCGTCGGGCACGTGTTCTCATAGACGTACATCTTCGTGTCGTAGTTGGTCGGGCCGTCACAGAGCGACAGGTCCAGCAACATGTCCGTCGGCGGCGTATACATGTACACCACGTCCGGGGCCGTCGAGGTCGTATAAGGGCAGACCTCGTCGTAATCGTTGGTATACCCGACGGTGGTGCCGGACACGGAGATCGGCAGCGGTCCCACCAGCTCCGTGGCCGTCGCACACGTGTCGCCGCCCTGCCGGCTGTCCACCCTCAGAGCCTCTAACGCGGCTTTCTCCTGGTCCGTCAGCGGCTTGATCCCCGCCAGCGCCCCGAAGCTCTGGATCTCAAACTCCTTGAACGCCTCGAGACTCGTCATCCATGAGCTGTCCGCACTTCCCCCATCTTGCCTGGCTGCTGTCTTGGCTGTGTCACCACTTCCTCCCGCAATCACCAGGACGCTCGTACACAACAGTACGGCGCCCCCCAGCCAAACCATCCTTCTCCACATCATTTCTTTGCCTCCTCTCGGGTCTACGACCCAGTCCGCTTCCAGCAACCGCACTGCAGAACGGAATGGGCCGACAAACCCCCCACGTGTGATGGGACATGTCGCACTTGTTCGATGATCGCCGCGTGAGCGCCACGCGGTCGGGAACTGACAACATCGATCGCGCGATGGGCGGTCACGACGCCGGTAACGCTGCGTACCGCGAGCGTCCGCGCACGATCGCGCCTCCGCGACGTTTGGTGTGCAGGTTCGGAATTGGGCCTCACGAGGCGTTCCTCTTCCCCTGCGATCTGTCAGACCGGTTCACCGCCCACGGATCGGGCCACACCGTTGTCTCGGCGTGCGGCGGCTTCGCTCGGTCCGCCCTGAGTCAGGAATCGAACAGTCAGCAACACAAAACGAACGGGGGGACTTCCCTCCTCACCATCCAGCATACGAGAGTCACCATACCCCAAACACGCGATCCTCGGTCGCGTGTCTCCAACCTACCAGAATCACCCCAACCGGTCAAGATGAGGCTCAACACTTACTGCAAAAACTTTTCTGCGGACGCCCCCTCTTCGCGAGCAGCCAGAACCGACGCGAAACCCCAGATATCATAGGCCCGCGCTGGCGGCAACCCCCAGTGTATAAGCGGGTTACCCCAGATTCCACTCGAAGTCATTCTGTGGGATTGAATCGGTGCGATACCATACAGACCGGCTGAAAGGCTTCCGCCGCCGGGGACGCTGGCGGTCTTTCTCCCTGGAGCCGCGCTTGCCCGGCCCTGCGAACCCATTTTCACGGAGCCGTAGTCAATAATGCGAAAAAGTCATGTCATGCTTGCCGTTGCCGTGGCGGTCAGCGCCGCCACTGCGTTCTACGCGTTTGCCCTGCAGGCGGAATCGGCTCCCGCCGATTCGGCGACTCCGGCCTTCCGCGTCACCGCCTGGCCGCCCGTTCAGCGGGGGCGCGATTACGGCGACGAGGTGGAAACGTTCCTGAACCGCATGGCCGCCGACGGCTGGCTGTTCAAGACGGAGATCGTCGGCCAGCGGGAGAAGCTGATGCTCTTTGAGCGGAAGCGGTGACGAATCCGAGGCGCGGTCTGTGCTCGCAACCCAGGCGCTCCCAAGATCGCAGTGACACCACTGGAGGAGGCAGAGCATGAACGAAGGTGGCGCCTTGTGCCCTCTGTGCTGCCGCCAAGTCAGAAAGCCGTGGAAGATGAAGCCTCTGTACGGCACGCCGGTCTGCGTGCGGTGCCGCAACGGCTTCGCCAATCGACGTCAGGCAGCGTACATCGTGGACTGGTTCGTCGTCCAGATAGTCCCCCTGATTTTGCTTACTTCCTTGATCAGGGAGGATATACCTCTGACCCCGCTTTCCGCGGTGGGCGGGCCTCCGTACGACCCATTCAACTGGCTTGTCACGGTCCTCTCTTGGGTATTGTTCCTGCTGTTCCTTGCCAAAGACGGGTTTGGGGGGCATTCGCCCGGCAAGGCGTTGTGCGGCGTGCAAGTCGTCAACGCCAGGACACTCGAACCCATTGATTTCTGGCTCTCGTTCAAACGAAACCTCGTTCTCCTGGTTCCCTTCGCATGGATCGTTGTGGCATTCACAATGATCGGCGGCAAGCGCTGGGGTGACGGGTGGGCCGGGACGCGGGTGATCTGGAAGAAATACCGCCACGGCCCGGTGTTCGACCCGCGCGGCATCTACTGTCTGAATTGCGGGTATGACCTGACAGGAAATGTCTCCGGACGCTGCCCGGAGTGCTTCACGCTCGTCCCGCCACGGGAGACACACTTGCTGCGTGCGAACGGGCCCGACGCAGCCGACATCCCAATCGGACGACCCACCGACGCGCAGACCGATACCGCTTCTCGCGTCCCGCCCTCCGGGGCCCCTACGGGCCCATGAACCCCCCGGTCAGGACGCTCAGGAAGGCCGACTCCGCCAGGCTCAGAACCACCGGGGCGAAGGTTACCGCGCAGCCGCCGGCTTGGAACACCATTCCACCCACGGTCAGCATCGCCAGCAGGCGAAGCGCACGCGACTTGGACATCGGGAAGACTCCGCTCATAAGCAAACGGTGCCCGCAACGATCACATCACGGGCACCCGAGAAACGCTGGCATCATCTACGCCACCGCCGCCCTGGCGTGGCATAAGCACCGGCCTCAGATTACTTCATCACCGGCCCCGGTATGTTATATTACGGTATGGTAGCACAATCTCCGGCATCATGATCCGGATTAAAGCCGTAATACGGGATCGTGCAAGACGGATCCAGCTTGTAATCCGGGACGCCTTCGGCAAAAAGCAAATCCACCTCCCACGGCTCGCAGAACGCGAAAATCGTGCCGCACGGGTTGAAGGTAGTCAGTGTCGACTTGCACGATGGGAAGAAACCCGGAATCAGGCCGCCGGCCGCAAGCAACACAACCCACCTCGCGGCTCGATAACGAACCCTGGCCGAAACAGACTTGGTCATGAGCAATTCTCCGCATCTACAGTTGTGTCGCCTTCGTCCGCCAGACGCAAGCATACACGTCTGAAACCAACATCGAGGCCGGCGTCCACAGCCACAAAAGCGCCGGACCGCCCGGCCGCCCCGACCGGCTAACCGCCGCTCGATCCACCTGTGGGCGGAGGACAATCCGTGAAGGTCGGGCTCTCCCCGTTGCTGTTTGAGCAGAAGTCTATCGTACCTCCAAACGCGCCATTCTGGCAGTCGAAAATGAAGCACATGTCCGCCATTCTCATGGCTTGCTCCCCGAACAAAGAGGCACACCCCAAGCCGGCATGCGTGCCCAGCAGCATTCCCGCCGCACCGACCAGCAGTAAAACCGTCTGGATTCGCGAATTCCTCAGTCGCATCTTCATAATCCTCGTAAGCGGAAGGTCGTTCCGTGTCAATGACTCCCACGCGGTCCCGCGCAGACCGTCACGCGCAGCCCAGTATACATGCACCGTCAAATGGCTGCAACCACCGCTTTCGCCCCGGGGAAGCCTGGGTCCCCGGTCGGTGGCAGACCGCCTCCTCGCGCCAGCCCAAGTATCACACTGCTGGAGTGTCACATCAAGCCAAATCCTCGGTACTCACGCCTTTCAGCATGGACGCGATCCCTTCCAGGCTTATCGGCGAAAGCACCCCCTGTTCCGTCACGATACCCTGGATCAACCCCGCCGGTGTCACGTCGAAGGCCGGGCAGTAACACTTCGCGTCCGGGGGGGCCGTCAAAGACCCGAAGCCACGCCGGATTTCGTCCGGATCCCGCTCCTCGATCGGGATGAGGTCTCCACTCGGGGTTGCCAGATCGAATGTGGAGCTGGGCGCCGCCACGTAAAAGGGGATCCCGTGCGCCTGGGCCAGCACCGCCAGCCCATAGGTTCCGATCTTATTGGCCGTATCTCCATTGGCTGCGATCCGGTCCGCACCCGTGATTACGAGCTGGACCTTGCCCTGCCGCATGACGAGTCCGGCCATATTGTCACAAATCACGGTCACGTCGATGCCGGCCTGCCCCAGCTCCCAGGCCGTCAAACGGGAGCCCTGCAACAGTGGACGGGTTTCGTCGGCATAGACCCGAAACGGGATCCCGGCCTCATGAGCGGCATAGCAGACGGCCAACGCCGTTCCGTACTCCGCCGTGGCCAGACCACCCGCGTTACAGTGTGTCAGAACTCCCATTCCCGGCTGGATGAGCGAGGCTCCGGCCTTTCCAATGGCGCGACACATCGCGGCATCTTCGTCCCGAATCCGCCTGGCCTCGTCCAGAAGCCGCCAGCAAATGACCCCCACGTCTTCGTCCGACGAAGCCGCTGTCCGTTTCATCCGGTCCAGGGCCCAGAACAGGTTCACGGCAGTGGGCCGGGCCGAAGCCAGGTAGGTGCAGACTTCATCCAGGCGGGCCAGAAACGCCCGCCGATCGCCCTGTGCCGCCTCCCGCACGCCCAGCACGGCGCCCATGGCGGCCGCGATCCCAATGGCCGGCGCCCCCCGCACGCGCAGGGATTTGATCGCCTCCCATAGTGTCTTCACATCGTGGATTTCGACGTAGACCAACTCGGCGGGCAATCGGGTCTGATCGATCAGTCGGACATGGCCGGCCAAATCGCCAACCCACTCGATCGTTCGCAGGGGTTTCGCGTTCGCCGTCACTTCGTCAGTTCCTCGCTCGCCGTAGTGGTCGGTGGCGTTGTCTTGCCCAGCAGATACCGATCAAACCATGCCAGATCCCATTCCATTTTGGCCTTACGGTTCTTGTAGGTCGTGAGGCTGTGCCCTTCCCCAGGATAGACAACCAGTTCCACCGGCACGTTCAGATACCGATACAGGGCCCGGTGCAGGGCCCGACTGTGGACCGGTGGACAGCGCTCATCGGCACCGCCCACGTGAATGAGTGTGGGCGTCCTGATCCGGTCAAACCGGAACACTGGGGAAGCCTTGCGGTAGGCGTCCGGCGCCTCCCAGGCCAGTCCCTGCATGTAATTGATAACGTGCCCGGGTGTATCTTCACTGGCCCATTGCAAGAGCATGTCCGCAACACCCGCTCCGCTGCTGGCAGCCTTGAACCGGTCGGTTTGAGTAATGAGACAATTCGTCAGATAACCGCCGTTGCTCCAGCCCATGACTCCCAGCCGATCGGGGTCCGCGATGCCCCGCTCGACCAGCGCGTCTACGCCTTTGAGAATGTCCTGCACATCGATGTCATTCTCTCGCCCGATCAGCTCGCGCGTGAACTGCTCCCCGTAGCCGGTGGAGCCTCGGTAGTTCGGGCTGAACAGGGCGTAACCTTTGGCCGGCATCAGCGTCCGGCCATAGATCCAGAATCGCATCCGAAACAGGGTCGCCGAGGTGGGACCGCCATGCACCTCCACGATCGTGGGCAGTGGACCGTCGCCGGGCTTGTAGTCCGGGGGCAGTTCCAGGATGCCTTCACACTCCGTACCGCCGGATCCCGCCCAGCTCACGATCTGAATCTGGGGCAGTTTCCACGTGTCCACCTGCGGGTTGACTCGCGTCACCCGCGTCAACGGTGACAACTTGGGGCGATCCAGATCAACGAAATACACGTCTGGAGGGTGGGTCAGGCTGCTGAGAACGCCGGCCAGCCGGGTACCATGTTCATTGACACTGAATGAGTCAACCGCGACATCGCCGGCCGTCAGCGGAGCGGGTTTCCCGGCCTCGGTTGGATGGCTCGTGGCTATCTGGTACACGCGGCGGCGGGCCTTCCACTCGCCCAGAAAACACAACTCACGGGTCTGCCCCCGCCAGGCCAAGGCCCCTTCGCAGACGTCCGGTTCCCCTGTCCAGGTGAGGCGTCGCAGGCGAGGTATCCCCTCTTGCCACTCCACCACGTACAGACGGGTGGCATAGCCGTCGAACGAGGTGATGAACGCCAACGCCTGTCCGTCGGCCGCCCAGGCGACATCCCGGACCCAACCGAACGGCGAAGGATGATCCCCCCGCCACGCGTCGGGCGTCACCACGCTGATCTCCCCGGAGGCCGCATCGTACACGTCCACCCGCGACCAGCCCTCGTTACTGAGCAACGTATCGTCCGGGGTGGTGATCATGGCAATACGGGTCTGGTCGCGGGTAACGGCGAACTGGCGGACGAAGCGCTTGGGATCCGCGATTTTTTCCGCGCGCCAGCTCTCCAGATCCAGCGTCCAGATCTGTGAAATCCGGGTGACGCCGTGCCCGTATTCCAGATCTGCGTGCTTTTCCTTCTGTTCTTTCCATTCATCCTCGACGTGCTTCTCGGACACCAGGTAGTAGAGCGTCCTGCCATCCACGGAGAGTTGGAAAGCAGCCACACCGTCAGCCACCCGCGTGACCGGCTGAGGTTCCCCGCCCTCTGGGGATACCCTCCAGACCTGCACGGAACCGTCCCAGGGGGGCTGCTCGTCCCCGGGACGTATGCGGTTGGAAAGGAAGTACACGTACCGCCCGTCCGGGCTCCAGACCGGGGAGTGATCGGCCGACCGCTCGAACGTCAGGCGCTGCCGCAGGCCACTGCCGCAGTCGGCGACCCACACGTCCTGGTTTCGCTTCTCCCGCGGCGGTTCCCAGCGTTGCTCCACGTAGGCCACGCGGGCTCCATCCGCGGACAGAGCGCATTCCGAAATGACGCCGATCGTGAAGTAGTCTTCCACGTCGATGGTGTGATTGCGGTCCGTCGCCTCCGCGGTACCTGCCAGGATGGCCGTCGCTACCGCCAGAGCCAGCCAAAGACCCAAGGACAGACTCGATGTCCGCATGCCTGCACCTCCTCACTAAAGCAGCAGTCTACTTTTGTCATTCTGTCGGCCCGTCCGCTTTTCGACAAGTGCGGCCGGTCGCACCTGTCCGCCCCAGCGGTCGGGCTCGCGTACCCCCCGGTCTGGCGCAGGGTTGCCAGCCCGCCCGGGCTTTCGTATCCTGTCACGCTGCATTTGGCGCGGGCAGATGGGATGTCCGCCGGCCGGAGCCGTGGAACCCGGCGTCAACGTGAGAGGGTTAACCGGAGAACAGGCGAGCGTCCGAAGGCGGACACCCTCGCAGAGGCAAACAGGCGAGCCCTTCAACTTGTCCGGCTCGTGTGTCCGATAATCTGTTGCGCTCAAGGCGCTGTCGCGAACCCCGATTCGGTTGGTTCGAGACCTATTTGAGGAAGCCGATGAACAGTGAATTGGCCGAAGTCGCAAGACTGATTGACCAAGGGAACGTAGACGAGGCGACGCGGCGGCTGCAGGCGGTCCACCCCGGGCCGGAGGAACAGGATGATCTGTTGTACCTCAAGGCATGGCTGGCCGAGCAAAGCCATGAGTATGAGGCAGCCGTCCGCCTTTACGAGAGTATCCTGGAGGAAGCTCCCGACCGCGTCGACGTCAAATTCCGATTGGCCTACTTGCTGGATCTGCGCGGAGAAACAGACGAGGCCGTGGAGTTATACGAAGACTGTATCGAGAACCTTCCGGCGCCGGTCAATGCGCTGATCAACCTGGCCGTGCTGTACGAGGATCTCGGTCGATACTCTGAAGCGGAGCAGTGCTTGATGCGTGTTCTGGCCGAATACCCCAACCACACGCGTGCCCGGCTCTTCCTGCGCGACGTGCGATCGGCCCAGGATCAGTACTACGACGAAGAGATGGAACGTGCCCGCAAGGAGCACAATGCCGTTCTCGACACGCCCGGGGGTGATTTCGAGCTGAGCGTGCGCAGCCGCAATTGTCTCAAGCAGATGAACATCAACACCCTCGGAGACCTGTTGCGAATCACGGACGCGGAGTTGCTGGCGTACAAGAATTTCGGCGAAACCTCGCTCAACGAAATCAAATTGATGCTTCGCCAGAAGGGGCTGCGGCTCGGTCAACTCCTCGAGGAGCCCCAGGGAGAACTATTGGCCATCCGCAAGCCCGCCGCTCCGCAGGGCGACCCCGACATCGTCTCACGTTCGGTGACGGAGCTTGAACTGTCCGCCCGTTCGCGCAAGTGTCTGCAGCGTCTGGGTGTTACGACGCTCGGCGAACTGGCGTTGCGGTCGGAGCAGGAGTTGTTGTCGATCAAGAACTTCGGCCAGACATCCCTGAATGAGATCAAGCGCCGGTTGAGCGAGGTGGGTCTGTCGTTGCGCACGACGCCGCGATGAAGGCACCGGCGGTTGCCCGGTCGTATTCTTCCGGGCTCATGGGGCTCTCGTCAGGGGAGCGCACGCCGCGGCTCGCCGGAAGGAATAACGCGATATGCGGATTCGCCGAGCCACATTTGTCAGCTTGCTTGGGCTGATCGCCCTGCCGGCCGGAGGCTGCCGTGAGCGCGCGCGCAGCCCACTCGAACTGCCCGATCACGCCCGGGCCGGCGTGAAGGTTCGCGACGTTCGCGTCCTGATCCTGGAAGCCGCCGGCGAGTTTCAACTCCGCATCAATGGGCCCTACGAAATCCGCAGCCCCTCCACCGGCGTGCTGGCCGAGGGCGAGAACCTGCCTTGGACCAAGGTCTCCCGAACCACCGGTGATTTCACCATCGGCGACCGCCGCTGGACCACCGCGATCATCGAGATTGCGCCGCGGGGCAACACGGCTATTCACATCTCCCGGCTGCAGGGCGGCGTCTGGAGCGGCCCCCTGGCCTATCCCGGTGTGATTCGCTGCCTGAGACGATCCGCCACCACGATGGACGTTCTGAATCTGGTGGACATCGAGCAATATGTCGCGGGCGTGATCGCCTGCGAACTGTACGCCTCGTTCCATCCGGAAGCGTATCGGGCCCAGGCCGTCGCGGCCCGCACCTATGCCCTCTACCAGATGGCCCGGCAGGCCAAAGCCGATTATGACGTGAAAGCCACCCAGGCATCCCAGGTCTATGGCGGCATTCCCACCGGGCCGGCGGGGCGGAAGGCGTACGAGGCGGTAAATCACACGCGTGGCATCGTCTGCACGTGGTCCTCGCCGGCCGGAGAGCGCATTTTCTGCACGTTCTACTCTGCCGCGTGCGGGGGGCGAACGCAGGCGGCGTCCAACGTCTTCAACGTAAAAGACATCCCTCCCTTGGCTGGCGGCGTTCGCTGTGAGTACTGCCGGGAGGCCGAGGGCAAAAGCCAGGCGTATAGCTGGCCCGCCACCTCCATCGAGAAAGCCGAATTGACCCGCCGGCTGGCCGCCCGATACGGCAATGTCCGCTCTATCGGAGCCGTCGAGCGGGTGGAGGTCGCCAACCAGACGGAGGGAGGGCGTCTGGCCAATCTCCGACTCGTCGGCCAGGGCGGTCGCCAGGTCACTCTCAAGGCGGAGGAGTTCCGGCTCGCCATCGGCACAACGACCATGCGCAGCACGCACTGCACCATCGTCAATGGGCCCGGAACGGTCGGATTTACCAATGGCAGAGGCTGCGGCCACGGGGTGGGCCTGTGCCAATGGGGCATGGAGGGCCAAGCCAAGCTGGGGCGGAAGGCCGGTCAGATTCTCCGCTTCTACTATCCTGGCTGCCACCTGACCCGAGCATACTAGGCGTTTCCCCGGCGGCCTCGGAGTCCCGTTCTCGCGGGGGATCCCCCCGTTCCGGCGGCATCAAAGTGGGAATTCCACTCAATTTCTCTGGAAAATGTGCTGGCAAACTGTCAGACAAGACGCGAGAATCATCCTTCGGTCAGGCCTGTGAGGTACTCGGCTTCCGGGAACCCCCAGGTCAAATCAGCAAAAGGAGTATGCGCCATGGCAAAGAAGAAAAAGAAAGCTGCGAAGAAGAAAGCCGCTAAGAAAGCCGCGAAGAAGAAGGGAGCGAAGAAGA
The DNA here is from genome assembly GCA_052034525.1 of Planctomycetota bacterium. GTDB lineage: Bacteria > Planctomycetota > Phycisphaerae > UBA1845 > UBA1845 > JAFGJQ01. Next base: position 2,979 of record JBPOIK010000038.1, on the reverse strand, counting down.
AAGCTCCGAAGAAGGCTAAGAAGACCAAGAAGGCCAAGACGCAAGCGAAGGCCAAGCCCAAGAAGGCCAAGAAGAAACGCAAGCCCAATCCGGCCTTCATGCGTCCGCTCACACCCTCGCCGGAGCTGGCGGAGGTGGTCGGCAGGGCACCCCTGCCGCGTGCCGGCGTCGTGCAGAAGCTCTGGGCTTACATCCGCAAGAACGGATTGCAGGACCAGACCAACCGCCGGATGATCAACGCCGACGACAAGCTCAAGGCCGTATTCAAGGGCAAGTCGCAGGTCAGCATGTTCGAGATGAACAAGCTGGTCGCGGCGCACCTCACCTGACGCAACCACGCGCAGCGCGCACTACGGGCAGACGCGTTGGCGGACGTTCTTGTCCGCTGATGCGTCTGCCCGTTTGTCAGTGCGGATGAGACACCATGCGGCCGGCGGCCGAGAGGAATCAGAAGAAGCCGCCAAACAGCCAGATCAACGTGTTGCCCACGCAGCTTCCACTAATGAGTGTGCCGGTCATGGTCAGAGTCACCAGTAACACCTTCTTCTTCATCGCTTGTTCTTCTCCGCGGGGTTCGTAACTCGCTTCTGTCACGGCCGCTCTCGCGCCGTGAACGCCGAGCTTACGGGCATTCTCTCCGGCCGCTCCGTCAACGCAAGTTGTCGGAACCAGGCTTCGCGGCCGGCAAGGCTTCGCTTTTCTGGTTCCCGTTGCCGATCGCCGGAGGGCGGGTCCGTGGGGCCCCCTGCCGGAGGTTCACCCGCACCGCATCTGGGGCATAGCTGATCACAATCCACCCGTTCGTCACCGCCAGCGCCGGGCCCAGCAATCCGGCCTGGAGGTACCACACGCCGTCCGGATCCCGCCGCAGCCCGGGGGCCCACGGGTCTGAAGGCGCTGTGGACGCCGCCGACCCCAACGCGCGTTGGGCCGCAGCGAGAATCCGATCCACCGAGCGCCTGACCGCCTGTGCCGAACCGTCGATTTCCACCAGGACCGTACACAACAGCGGAATCCCCAGCGGGTGCCGGGGATAATCGTGAAGAATGACCGTCTCGCCGAGCAAGTCCAGGAAGTCCGATTCCGCCGACCAATCCCCGGAGACCACATGCTGGTTCCACAAGCCAACCCACTTCTGCCGCGCAGACGCGCTTCGCGACGCCAGATACGCCCGCGTTCCGCGCCGGAGCAGATCCGCCCCCGACACCGCCAGCACCGCAGCCCGGCCGGCCTGCGCCGGCACGAATCGTTCCCACGCACGCCGCGCGGGCCCGGATACGGTCAGCGGAACTCGGGAGTCCCCGTCCGCCATCCGCAGAAACGAGCAGGCCTCCACGAACCGACCGTCCAGCCAGATCGCCCAGTATCCCCTGCGCAGCTCTTCCATGCCCAGAGCAGTCAACACCTCTCGTGTGGTCCCCTCCATGATCGCTCCGAGCTGTTCCCGCAGGCGGTCGGCGTCCAGGTAGATTTCCAGGAACGGCTGCACGGATCGGCATTCCTTCCGCGCGGTGCACGACCAGGAATCCTCCGCCAGAGATTTCTTCGGCGATCGAACCGCCCGCACAATGCGCTCCAGAGAGCCCGCCCCCACGGACACCACGAAGAAGCCATCCACTTCGCCCCATTCAAACACCCATCCCGGCAGCCGGTCATCCAGCAACCGATACACGGCCAGCCCGTCGACGCTGCGCTGTTCCATCACGGAGTGCGATCGGTCTGTGTACAGGTTGAGCAGTTCCTGAACGCGCCGTGCGGCCGGGTCCGGATCGGCCCCGATCGCAAACACCAAGGCCCCGCCCAATCGCCGCAGACGATGCCCGCCGCCGGGCAACGATTCGGCCTCCACGTTCAGCAGAATCGCCGCCGTCGGATACCGCGAGAGCAGGTGCAGCGAACCGACTACATCTGCCAAGACACGCGAGTCTGCCCCCAGATCACCGCCGAACCCGACCTGGCGAGCCTGCCGCACCAGCACCGCCACCAGATCCCAGCCGCTTGTCGAGCCGGCATCAGGCCCGGCGGAGACCGCGGGAGAATCGAGAAGAATGGCGACTGCGGCCTCGTGGGGGACCGCGCATGCCAGGTCCGCCGGACGCGTTGTCGGGACCACCGCACACAACAGAAGGCCCAGCGCGATCATCATTGGGAAACAAGCGTCAGAAGAGAAAGCTCGGGCGGGCAGAACAATCGCACCCGCGGCGACGACCCCCGCTCACACCCCACACCCCGGCTGACATACGTGTACACCCCGTTTACCCGCGTCAACCCGCCGGCGGCTGTTGCGCGAGGGACCTCGCAGGCCGTCACCAACGGTCCAAACCCGGGGATCTGCACCTGCCCACCGTGCGTATGTCCAGACACCACGAGGTCCACTCCGTCTCCGGCCTGTAAGCGTAGCACCGCGTCCGGCGTGTGGGAAACCAGAATCCGGGCGTCACAGTCCGTCATACCGCCCAAGGCGCGGATGGCCGCGTCCGCCGCCGGACGGGTGAAACCGAATTCGACGCCACCAATGGCCAACGTCCGCCCACCAATCTGCACGCGCGTCACGCTGTTGTCCAAGAGCCGGATGGCTGTTCCTTCGAACATTCTTCGCAGGTCGTCGCGGTCATCGATGTTGCCCTGTACCGCGTAGACCCCGCCCGGGGCATCCAGCCGGGCAAGAAGCGCTCGCAAGGCCGGAAGCTCTGCCTCGAACGTTCCGGGTGCCGGCTGGAAGAAATCGCCGGGCAGCAGGATGACGTCCGGGCGGAGAGACATCAGCCGCGTGACCGCCTGGCGCTCGTATTCGGTCACTCGATCCGTCTGAAGATCCGCCAGCACCCCCACGCGGATCGGGGTCTCGGCCCGGGCACCGCTGAGAATCGGTACCCGCGCCTCCTCCACCACCAGCCGGAAAGGCTCCACGAACGTCGCCCACACTGTCACTGGCACCGTCAGCACGACCAGTCCGGCCAATCCCACAACGGGCATGCT